>CAMPKG010000171.1 GCA_946887085.1 uncultured Sphingobacteriales bacterium | reverse complement strand
TTGCTGTCTTTTTTGCAGCACTCTTTCTTAGCAGTACCTTTTTTGCAGCAGGCTTTTTTGCCTTTGTCGCCGTCGCAAGCAAAAGTTACACCTGCTATCATAAGGGCGCTAACCAGTAAAGTAAGTTTTTTCATACGGATTGTTTTAGAGAAATGAAGATACGAAGTTTTGGCAAACCAGCGCCTTATAGATGCTTTATTGCATTTTTTTAACATTTTAACTCAGGTACGCCACCTTGGTCAAGCCCCCTTGTACTATATCGCCAATTTTTACGTCCACTTTGGTGCCCAGGGGTAAGAACAGGTCGACACGCGAGCCGAAGCGGATGAAACCAAATTCTTCGTGCTGTTTAACCACATCACCTTTTTGCACATAGAAACAGATACGGCGGGCGAGCGCACCTGCTATCTGGCGCATTAATATCTCTGCTTTGTTGTTGCCGATCACGATCGTGGTACGCTCGTTTTCTGTCGAAGATTTCGGGTGCCATGCTACAAGGTATTTGCCGGGGTGGTATTTCATGTAATTGATGGTACCACTAATGGGGTTGCGGTTTACGTGTACGTTCAGCGGCGACATGAAGATGGATACCTGCAGGCGTTTATCATTAAAGTATTCAGGCTCGAAGGTCTCTTCTATTACTACTACTTTACCGTCGGCCGGGGCATAGATGGTATTCTCGCCCGCTACAAAATTCCTGTTGGGCAGACGGAAGAACCAGATAACCCAGAACCACAACAGGAAACAAACGAACTGTATCGGCCACATCAGCCAGGGAATGTCTATCAGAAATTCTGTACAGAGATAAAAAATGATAGCCCAGGCAAGCGTGGCTATCAGGATGTATTTATATCCCTCGCGGTGTAGTTTCATGTGGGCAAAACTAGTTTTTATCTGTGATTTCTGATTGATGATTTGCTAATTGTCGGAACTATGATGGAAATGATTCAATGATGACTATGATATCCTCAATTATTGCGGCAAATCTTCGAAATCCAATCTCCCGGTTCAGAACGATGATGGAAATGATTCAATGATCGTGGCAAATCTTCTAAAACCAAACTATCGTGGTTCAGACGAATAAATAAATATACAAACACGCGAAAGGTGCTGCAAACAGCAGGGAATCAAACCTGTCGAGTGCGCCGCCATGGCCGGGCATCATGGTGCCGGAGTCTTTAACATTGGCCAGGCGTTTGAGTTTTGATTCAAACAGGTCGCCGATGGTACCTGCAACTGCTGCGCATAAAGCCAGCACCATCCAGTCGATCATTCGATAGTGATCTGTATAGTAGCCGAATACCGCTGCACCTGCAATGGTCAGTATCCCCCCTCCCGCTGTTCCTTCCCAGGTTTTCTTTGGAGATATTTTAGAGAACGGCGTTTTACCAATAAATGAGCCAACGAGGTAGGCCATGGTATCGTTGGTCCAGATCATGAGTATCAGCGCGAGCGGGAACACAGGTGGCATGATATGTTTTTGTCCCAGCAGCAAGAGCGCATGCATAGGCATAGCTACATACAACATACCGCCCAGCGCTTGCAGCCTGGCATCCGTTGCAAATTTTTTCTGCTGCAGCAACAGGGGTAGAGCAACAGCCACCGGCCACAGGCACAGCAACACCGGCGCAACACGCATTTCATAGTATACCTGCAACAATAGCAGGATGATCAGCGCAATAGCCTGGACGATAGCGGGCAAGGCCTTCGGCCACTTAGCGTCAGGATAGATCTTCTGTATCAGCCTGAAATAGTCGCGCAGGCATAGCGCCTGTATCAGTGCAACCAATGCAACAAAACCCCACCTGTGCAGCAATAGCCCCGCCATCATCACGATGCAGAAGATAATGGCGCTGCCAAGGCGGGTAAAAAATGTAGGCCAGTGTAAAGCCATGCGTTGTTTTAATTGAGTTGGTCGTTTTGACCTTCATCATCCTTCTTCTCGAAATCCCATCGGTTATCTTCTCTTTCCTCGCCTTTGAAATTGTCTGACCAGTCATCAGGCAGAGGCGTCCGGTACTTCCAAAGTAAATAAAACGAAGCACTGAAAACAACCAGTCCCATTACGGGCCATTGCCAGGGTATGTTATCGCCTTCAACAAAAGTCTTTATGGCGGGGTTACTGTTGCCTATATAAATAACTACCACCTGCAGGCCATTGTTTATCAGGTGTGCCAGCATGCTCAGCCATATCGAACCTGTCAGATAATAAATAGTGCCTAACAAAACGCCTGCGAAGAAAATAGATAACAAACCTGTGGGGCTGCTGTGAAACATGGCGAAGAGAAAAGCAGACACGGCAATAGCAACTCCAATTTTCCTTGATCGTGAGTGTATCATCCTCATCGCTATACCACGGAACATCAATTCTTCCGCGATAGCAGGTATAATGGCAATCACCACAAAAGCTTTTACAAATGCTGTGAAGGTTTTCATCGTCAATATTGCCTTCGTAACTTCCTCATTACGTTCCTGTGCCTTCCTGATACTTTCTCCAAGATCGAAACTGCTGACAATGGCCTGGATCCCCAGCAATATGGGTAGGGCGCTGAGCATGACAATGGTCACGAGCAACCATTGTATGTTTTTACCCGGTTTGCGCAGGCCGAGGTATTCTGCCGGGGACGGGTGGGTAAAATAGGAGAACAATAAAGCAGGGGCAAGGAAAATGCCTATGGAATACAGCGTTTGCATTAGCAGAAAAGCATCGATAAGCAGCCCGGAACTGGAAGTAGTTATGCCTATGGCTTCTACCGCAGTATAACCAGTAAGTTTAGGAACAATTACTGACGCCACCACCGTAAAAAAAGAAACGAGGGTAAATATCATCAGGCCAAACAGCAATACCTGCATCCACATGGGGTACTCACGCCAGTAACGGTTTTTGAACATTAAGATTTTTTTCGCAGGCAAAGGTACGGGGCACTGTTTAATTGGCAGCATAATTGCTAGGTATTTAGCACAAGGCTATGAGCAGGGCAGCGGATACGGTAACAGACTCACGATCAACAATTGAACATTAGTTTACATATAAACCTCGTAACCTCGTATCTTTTATTTATTTTTGACCGTTTTACAACACGTGAATGGAAGAACTAGCCGCAGGGCCACTGCTTAGTAAGATCAACACACCGGCTGATCTCAAAAAATTAAGCAAAGCTGAATTACAACAAGTCTGCACCGAGCTGCGGCAATTCATTATCGATTGCGTAAGTGTTCATGGCGGGCATTTTGGCGCCAGCCTGGGCGTGGTAGAGCTGACCGTCGCCCTGCACTATGTGCTGAACACACCAGATGATCAATTGGTATGGGATGTGGGCCACCAGGCTTACGGACATAAAATACTCACCGGCCGCCGGCAGCAGTTTCATACCAACCGCAAATACGGCGGGCTTAGTGGCTTCCCCAAACGCAGTGAAAGCGAATACGATGCCTTCGGTGTAGGACACTCCTCCACTTCCATATCAGCAGCGCTGGGTATGGCCATCGCCAGCAAATACAAAGGCGAGACCGGCCGACAGCACGTAGCCGTTATCGGCGATGGCGCTATGACAGCGGGCATGCCTTTCGAAGCGCTGAACCATGCGGGTGTGAGCAACAGCAATGTGCTCGTTATCCTCAACGACAATAACATGTCGATAGACCCGAACGTGGGCGCGCTGAAAGAATACCTGACCGACATTACTACTTCTCATACCTATAATAAGTTCCGCGACGATGTATGGAAACTGCTGGGCAAACTGCCTTATGGCGAGGTGCAGCAGGGCATGGCATCGAAGTTGGAAGCCAGCCTCAAGGGTCTTGTCTCTAAAACGAGCAACCTATTCGAGGCGATGAAAATGCGTTATTTCGGACCGATAGATGGCCATAACGTACTGAAGCTGGTGGAGATACTGGAACACCTGAAAGACATACAAGGGCCTAAGCTGCTGCACATCAAAACGGTAAAGGGCAAAGGCTACGACCTTGCCGAAAAAGACCAGACTCTGTGGCATGCACCGGGAACTTTCGATAAGATAACCGGTAAGATCAATAAAAAAGTTGCTCCCGTTCCCGAGCCTCCTAAATACCAGGATGTATTCGGACACACGATAATAGAACTGGCGGAAATGAACCCGACTGTTATGGGTATCACTCCGGCCATGCCTTCAGGCTGCTCCCTCAAATTCATGATGGAGAAAATGCCTGATCGTGCATTTGACGTGGGCATTGCCGAGCAGCATGCCGTAACTGTAAGTGCCGGTATGGCAACACGCGGGCTGCGGGTGTTCTGCAATATCTATAGCTCGTTCATGCAGCGTGCATACGACATGGTGATACATGACGTGGCTATACAAAAGCTTCCTGTTATCTTTTGCCTTGACCGTGCCGGACTTGTGGGCGAAGATGGACCAACACACCACGGCGCTTACGATATACCATACATGCGTTGCGTGCCCAACATGGTAGTGACCGCGCCGATGAATGAAGAAGAGCTGCGCAACCTGATGTACACCGCACAGCACGAAGACAATAAACTTCCTTTCGTTATCCGTTACCCGCGCGGACAAGGTGTGATGCCTGAGTGGCGTACACCATTCCGCCAGATGGAAGTGGGCAAAGGCCGCATGATAAAAGACGGCGAAGAAGTAGCGATACTGAGCTTCGGCCACCCGGGCAATTTTGCCGTGACTGCCTGTGCCGGTTTAGCTATTGAAGGGTTGAACCCTGCGCACTACGACATGCGTTTTGTAAAGCCGCTGGATGAAGAGCTGCTGCACGAGATAGCACAACGTTTCACCAAGATAGTGACCGTGGAAGACGGCACTGTAGTAGGTGGCTTTGGCAGCGCAGTGCTTGAATTCATGGCTGCGAATGGCTATACCCCTGAAGTAAAGATACTCGGCATACCCGACCGCATAGTAGAACACGGCAAGCCAGAAGAACTCCATCGCGAATGTGGTTATGATGCCAAGGCTATTGCTGAGGCTGTGAAGGAGATGGTGGGAGATAAGGTGATAGTGTAGAATAGACTTCAATATAAAAAGCCGGGCAAGGTTTATACTTGCCCGGCTTTTTATTTAAAAACAGCAGTTTAGTTTTTTACGCAGCGCACGCTGTAACCATAACCGCGTTCACTGACACCGGTGAAAACATTGCCCTCCCTATCGAAGTAGAAGAGCTGCGCACGGCTGCCGACATCGACGGAAGGTGTCCTTGACCAGTAGATGCCTTCCTCAAAGTCGGGATAGATGACTACGTTGCCGCCGGTCATGTTGCGCCAGCCGGAGAGCGAGAGCTTAAGGTTGGACGCAAAAGCAGAGGTATGGTCTGTGATGACCTCGGCAGCTTTAAGGTTGCTCCAGTCGGTGATGTCAGGCATGTGCCAACCGCTGCCCAGCGCCGCACAGGGATCTTTGCCATTGGTGGCCGATATAGTAGTGCCGATCCAAGTATCAGTAATGCTGCCGTTACCCCACCACTGTGTGCCCAGGTTTGACCCAATGATGAACCGTGCATAGCCCAGCGGAATATCTGCCGGATCCTGCAGGGTGTTACTGCCGGTAATGAAGCTGCTGTTACCCTGGTGACCATCGTCCCAACGACCCCACTGGAAGTAGTGCCCGGTAGCATCGAGGGCATCCTGAGCAATCCAGCCGCCGAGGTTTTGCTGCAGCCATATTTTACCATCCGCTGCCCGCACTGTGGTGTTGGTTAGTTGCATCCCGCGGTAGTTGAATACCACACAACCGGTGGATCCTACTGTAGCGCCGGGATCGCTGCAATTGCCTGTGGGTGCGGGTGTCAGCACATTGATGAGCACATTGCAAACCGGGCTTCCCGCGATGCTCACCGGAATGCTCATGTTGCCCGCTACCAGCGGCATGCCAGAAGCCATGAACACGATGCTACCATAGCTGTAGCCGCCGGGGCCTGAGTTGAGCGTGCCCGCAGGCGTACTGAGCGTGACTCCATTGACGGTGGCACTAAATGCGGGATACGCAGCGCCGGTGCCGTTGACATAATGCAAAGTCACAGTGCCCTGCACAGGCTCGCCGGCAACGAAGTTGCAACTGAGAAGCGGGTTGCTGCAGTTCTGGAAATAATAAGGAGTGGGGCTCGGCTTGCCTTTCTTGGTTGCATGCATACCTTCGTGTTTCCAAAGGATGATTTCGTTCTGTGCTTTCAGGTTTTCGGCAAAGAACAGGATGATCAGAACGGAGAATACAAAACGTACCATAGATTTTGTTCTTTAAAATGGTGAATAAAATATGATCACGCTTCTTTCCGGAATGCATTGGTGCAAGAGATGGTGTAATAGGCAAAGGCAAAGCTATGCGTACTTTGTATTTGCAACGAATTAAAACGGACAGCATGGTATGCTGCTTAACTGAAACGGGAGATTTTATGCGTAATCATGGTGAGTGTTTTTGACGATTTTTGCATGAATTGTGCTAAACGATTGATAATGAATTGTTGACGTTTTGCGATGACTGAAATGCAGTGCCGGCGCGGGTTTAAGGTATTTACAAAATATGAGTGTCGCAGGAAACGAGCGATTTCTGTCAACCGCGTAGGGGAACACGGCAAGCCTGAAGAGCTGCACCGTGAATGTGGTTATGATGCAAAGGCGATTGCCGAAGCTGGTGAGGGAGCTGGTAGGTGATAGGGTGAATGCGGCTGTTACTGTTTAATTCAAACTAGTAGTTTATAAAACAAAAGGCTGCCGGTTGGCAGCCTTTTTACTTATCCGCTATTTCCGTTATCACCTCACGAAAGCGGGAAATATAAATTGAAATAATTGTCCCGATAGCTATAGCGATAGGTAGATGGTGCATATCCAATATCTTGGGTAACAGTTGTCCAGAGTTGTTCGCTTCTTACACCTAGCTCCGCATTGAACCCAAAATGCTCTCCGTGCCAAACAACTCCCGATTGTAATCCCACGGTATATCCTTCGCTCCTCCCGGTATTGGTAATATATCCAGCATTTCGGCTGTCTATGTATCCGGCTCTTCCACCTCCATAGAGATAAAACTTATTAAATCGCATTAGTTTATTCGCAACCAGTGTAGGAGCAATAAACCTGCCATTGAGTTTGTAGACCACCTCCCCGATACCAAATTGCAGGCCAATCCCTGCCTGAAAATTTCTAAAATTCCGAAAGATGCTAACAGTGTGTTCGGGCGCTGATGCATCAGTCATGAAGTTCGTTTTCCATGCCCACCCATGTGAAATACCTAGCTCTACTTTGCTTAGAGGTAACGGTGGCGCTGCTTCCTGTGCATTTGCAGCAAAAGATAGTAGAATGAAGGCAGCCAGAAAATTTTTCATAAATCACCTGTTATACGTCATTTAATTGAATTTATACCTGACCCCCACCGAAACCGGCACGTAAAGATCTGAGTACGACACCCTCTGTTCGTTTATAACAGTGCCGTGGCCGGGGTAAAAGAATTCTGTGGTCATCTTTGCAGAGATTCGTTTGACCTTCATGCCGGCTTCAACATTCAATGCGAAACGTTTACCCAGGTTATATAC
>CAMPKG010000170.1 GCA_946887085.1 uncultured Sphingobacteriales bacterium | reverse complement strand
TAAATTTCTTTTCAGACTTTGCGGAAGAAGTAGGGGCAATGACTGCACTATTTGATGGAGCATATACATCTCTTACCTCTTCCGCCGTATCCGGCTTTACAGGCTGTGCGGCAAATCCCGTCGCAAGGCCTTCCTCAATTTCTTTCTGTACCGACCCACGGATGTTTTCAACCTGTTTATCGGTAAGTATTTTTTCTTTCAGCAAGTAAGCTTCAAAATTGCTTACAGGATCTTTCTTGCTCCATTCTTCAAACAGTTCTCTAGGTACATATTTTACACCGCTGGCTTCTTCATGACCGCGCATGCGGAAAGTCATGCATTCCACGAGAATAGGTTTCTGCTCATTGATACAGTATTCCCTCGCTTCCCTAATCTTCTTATAGACCTCCAGGATGTTGTTCCCATCAATGGTGATACCTTTCATGCCATAGCCCACTGCACGGTCGGCTAATTGTTTGCATACGAATTGCTCATTTATAGGCGTGCTCAGCCCATAGCCGTTGTTCTCTATAATGAATATAACAGGCAGGTTCCAGACCGCGGCCACGTTCAGCGCTTCATGAAAGTCGCCCTCGCTGGTTCCGCCGTCGCCGCTGAATGCTACCGATACTTTTTTTTCTTTTTTAAGTTTATGCGCAAGCGCCACGCCATCAGCGATCGCCAGCTGCGGTCCCAGGTGCGATATCATACCACAGATATGGTATTCATTGGCGCCGAAGTGGAATGAACGCTCCCGGCCTTTAGAAAAACCCTCTTTCCGGCCCTGCCACTGCATGAACAACTTATCAAAAGGCATTTTGCGGGCTGTGAATACTCCCAAGTTTCGGTGCAGGGGCATCACATATTCATCGTTATCCAGGGCCATGGTCGCCCCCACGGCTATTGCTTCCTGTCCTATACCGCTGAACCATTTGCTGATGCGACCCTGGCGGAGGAGTACCAGCATTTTCTCCTCTATCATCCGGGGGCGTACCAGCTCGGTGTACAGGCCAACGAGCTGATCGTCAGACAAACCATTCCTGTCGAAATGCATAAAACTGATTTGGGGGCAAAAATAAGCGCTAATACCCGCATTTACCCGGCACGGCCGAAACTCAATTTTTCAGGATTGGAATTTAGTTTCTATCTTTGTGCGACCGCTACAGCTATTTCCAAAGATTTATTGTAATATCAATCTTGCTGCGCATACCGGTCATAAAAAACAGGTGCGTTATGACTAAATATATTTTTGTAACCGGGGGCGTTACATCATCGTTAGGGAAAGGGATTATTGCCGCATCACTGGCCAAATTGTTACAGGCCCGCGGCTTCCGCACCACCATCCAGAAATTCGATCCATACATCAATGTTGATCCGGGAACGCTGAACCCGTACGAGCACGGGGAATGTTATGTAACCGAGGACGGCGCTGAGACCGATCTGGATCTTGGCCATTATGAGCGTTACCTGAATACTTTTACCTCTCAGGCTAACAACGTTACCACGGGCCGCATTTACCAGTATGTAATTAATAAAGAGCGCGAAGGCGCATACTTGGGAAAAACCGTACAGGTTATCCCGCATATTACCGATGAGATCAAGCGCAGGATGACCCTGCTTGGACAGAACGACCAGTTTGATATTGTCATCACCGAGCTTGGTGGCACGGTTGGTGACATTGAATCGCTGCCATATATAGAGGCGGTTCGTCAGCTAAAATGGGAAATGGGCGATGAGAATGCACTGGTAGTACACCTTACGCTGATACCTTACCTGAAAGCAGCAAAAGAACTTAAAACAAAACCAACACAGCACTCGGTAAAAATGATGAGCGAGCACGGGCTGAACCCTGATGTGCTCGTTTGCCGTACCGAAGAGCCGTTGTATAAAGAGCTGAAAAGGAAAATAGCGCTGTTCTGTAATGTAACACAGGACGCTGTAATCGAAGCTTTGGATGCAGATACTATTTATGGCGTGCCGCTGGAAATGATGCGGGAAAAGCTCGACCAGATTTGCCTGCAAAAACTGGAGCTGCCGATGGGTATTGAGCCTGATCTGTCCAAATGGAAAGAATTCCTGAACAAGCTGCGTTACCCTAAATCAAAAGTAACTATCGGTCTTATCGGCAAATATGTAGAGCTGCAGGATGCGTACAAATCTATCCTGGAAGCATTGATACACGCCGGTGCTGTAAATGAATGCAAAGTAGAAGTAAGAAACATCCACTCCGAGCACCTTACTCCTGAGAATGCTACCGAGAAGCTGCATAATGTAGATGCCATGCTGGTAGCCCCCGGTTTCGGTAGCCGTGGTATTGAGGGAAAGATAGATGCTATCCGTTATGCCCGCGAGAACAAGATACCGTTCTTTGGCATATGCCTGGGTATGCAGATGGCCTGTGTTGAGTTTGCACGCAATGTACTTGGCGTGAAAAACGCTCATTCCACGGAGATGGATCCTGATACCAAGGATGGTGTTATCGCCATGATGGAGGAGCAGAAGAAGATAACACAGATGGGCGGTACAATGCGCCTTGGCGCCTATGAATGCGATTTGCAGAAAGATTCAAAAACTGCAACGATATATGGCAGCAACAATATTTCTGAACGCCACCGCCATCGTTACGAGTTCAACAACGAATATCTTGATGCGTTTGAAAAAGCAGGTTTCGTTCCTGTAGGTAAAAATCCTAAAACCGGCCTTGTAGAAATAGTTGAGTTGCCGGATCATCCTTTCTATGTTGGTGTTCAGTTCCACCCGGAATATAAGAGCACGGTAGAGAACCCGCACCCGCTGTTTGTAGCATTTGTAAAAGCAGCTAAAGACGCACAGGAGAGCCGCAACGGGAACGGCGCACATCACAAGTTTGAAAAAAGCGGTGTAGCAGAAGGATAAAATAATTTCTCAATGGCGAAATGGCTCAATGACTCAATGTTATTGAGCCATTTTTTATAAGTCCAGATGATTCGACTGGACGTGTCTCCCGAAAAATGCACTGGCATGTTCGTTGAAATCATTTGCATCATCGGTAGTGTAAAAACGCATCGTGCAGCTTTTGCTAAGCCTGTTTTCCATTTCTGGATGCCGCTGTAAATAATCGGAGAGACTTCCTGCGACTATATCCCCTTGCGCCACAACATTCATGTTCGATGGCAGGTGGCTTTTAATCTTATCCATCAGTAACGGATAATGTGTACAAGCAAGCAGTATAGTATCGATTTCCGGCGCTGACGACATCAGGTCATCAAGATATTTTTTGATAAAAAAATCGGCGCCTTCTGAGTTGTATTCGTTGTTCTCGATCAGCGGTACCCACATTGGGCAAGCCAGCTGATGTACATTGATATCCGGGGAATGGTGTTTGATCTCGATCTCGTAAGAACCTGAATTAACCGTGCCTTTAGTTCCCAATACACCAACATGCCGGCTTTTAGTGTAGTTGCCGATAACCTCGGCGGTTGGGCGTATCACGCCCAGCACGCGTTTTGAAGGGTCTTCCATTTTGGGCAGGTCTTCCTGCTGGATCGTGCGCAGCGCTTTGGCTGATGCTGTATTACAGGCAAGTATCACCAACGGACAACCTTGCTTAAAGAACCATTCAACACATTCCAAAGTATATTCATGCACTGTTTCGAATGAGCGGTTGCCATAAGGCGCACGACCATTATCACCCAGGTAGATATAGTCATACTGCGGCAGTTTTTCAGCTATAGACTTGAAAACAGTAAGTCCTCCGTACCCGGAATCAAATATGCCTATGGGATGGATGTTTTGCACGTTGAGCGAAGTTAATCGGAAATGTTAAAACAGGTATACTAAGCCCAATTAGGCTTAACTTTGCAGGGATTTTTCAGAATATGAGTGATGTTGCAACACCGCTGGCTGCTTCGGGCGCGGCGCCCCTTTCAGCAAAAGATTTCGCTACCGACCAGGAAGTGCGCTGGTGCCCCGGCTGTGGCGATTATTCAATACTAAAGCAAGTACAAACAATATTGCCCCAAACCGGCATCCCGCGTGAGAATGTGGTGATCATCTCCGGTATCGGTTGCAGCTCGCGTTTCCCGTACTACATGAACACCTTCGGTATGCACTCCATCCACGGGCGTGCAACGGCGATAGCTTCCGGACTGAAGGCTACCCGTCCCGAGCTGAGTGTTTGGGTAGTAACCGGTGATGGCGACAGCCTGAGCATTGGTGGTAATCATACCATCCACCTGCTGCGCAGGAATTTCGACATCAATATACTTCTGTTCAACAACCAAATCTATGGTTTGACAAAAGGACAATATTCGCCTACTTCGGAGCCGACCAAGGTTACCAAGTCAACGCCGATGGGCAGCATCGATCATCCGTTCAATCCTGCCGCGCTGGCCATGGGCGCTGATGCTTCGTTCATTGCGCGTAGTATGGACCGTGATCCGAAACACCTGCAGCAAATGCTGCTCCGTGCGAATGCTCATCACGGCGCCTCGTTCCTCGAGATATACCAGAACTGCAACATCTTTAACGATGGCGCATTTGAAATATTCACAGAAAAAGGTTCAAAACCGGAAGAAGCATTGTTCCTGGAGCAGGGACAACCGCTGCTTTACGGCGCCAACAAAGACAAGGGCATCAGGCTGGACGGATATAAGCCACAGCTGGTAAACCTGGGCGATGGCTACAGCGCCGACGATCTCTGGATACACGACGAAAAAGATTTCTTCAAAGCCCAGATGCTGGTGAGGATGTTCGACAACCCTACTGTGCAGGGACATTTCCCTCGCCCGTTTGGCGTGTTTTATGCCAATGAGCGCCCCACATACGAAGACCAGCTGAACCTGCAGGTTGAAGAGGCCATCGCCCAAAAGGGCCCCGGCGATCTCGACAAACTTCTGGAAGGAAGGGAGACTTGGATAATTGAATAATTACTCAATTGCGAAATATCTCAATTGCTCAATGTATTTTTAAGAATTAAATCTTGATTGCGTATTGAGCAATTGAGCGATTGAGAAATTAAAACACATTGGCCTCACTAAAAAAGCTAGCCGGACAAACAGTATGGTATGGTGTCAGCAATATTGGCGCAAGGCTGCTGACTTACATACTCACCCCCTATCTTACATATACCCTTAGCAGCTACGAGGGCCAGGTGGTTTTTGGTAAACAGGCTTTTCTCTACCAGCTTTTCCCGATCCTGACAACGCTGTACACTTATGGAATGGAAACTTCTTATTTCCGCTTCAGTAGTACAGAGGACAGGTTGAAGCTTTACCGCACGCAGTTCACGTCTATCATTTTTTCAACGCTTCTATTCACTATCCTGCTGCTTTTGTTCCGCGAACCGCTCGCAACGTTTGCAGAAATAGAAGACCATGTAGAATATATAGGATGGTGTGCCGCTATTGTGGGGCTAGATACCTTGTCTGCGCTGCCCTTTGCGCGATTGCGGCAGGAAGAGCGCCCACGCAAATATGCATTTACCAAAATAGCCGGTATAATAGTCTTCGTAGCTACCATTGTTTTCCTCTTCAGTTTTGGCGACGAGGTCGCTGTCGCTATGCCGGGGTCAGCGTTTGCGAGGTGGTACGATTATCATTGGGGAGTAGGCTTCATTCTCTTCGCCAATATCCTGCAGGCAGTGGTCACATTGCTGTTGCTGTTCAAAGAGCTGAAAGAATACCGCCCGCAAATGGATAAAGAACTTTTCAGGCGTGTATTCAAATATGGTTTCCCGATTCTCATTACGGGTTTTGCCGGCTGGATGAACGAGTCGCTGAACCGCGTGATGTTCCAGAAACTATATCCGGCAGCCAGCGAGGAGACATTGGTGCAGTTAGGACATTTTACAGCCGCAGTTCGCCTGTCTATCATCATCAACCTGTTTATTCAGGCTTTCAAGATGGCAGCTGAGCCTTTCTTTTTTTCCATCTCGAAGGATAAGAACGCACCACAAGCATATGCACGCATCATGAAATGGCTGGTGATATTGCTGGCGGTGATGTTCCTGAACGTGATGCTGTACCTCGATATCTGGAAGTATTTTATGGGCGAAGCATATCGTGCAGCTTTAGGTGTGGTGCCCATCATGTTGTTGTCTTATATTTTCATAGGTATCTATTACAACCTGACCGTTTGGTATAAGCTCACCGACAAAACACAATACGGTACCTACATCGTGCTGTGCGGTGCAGCTCTTTCAGTCATTTTCAACTGGCTGCTGATACCAACCTGGGGTTACTATGCATGCGCCTGGGGAACATTGCTATCAAATACCTTGATGATGGTGCTCTCGTATATGTGGGGGCAGCGTTTTTACCCGGTTCCTTACAATGTGCCAAAGCTCATAGGATATCTGGGAGTGATGCTTGCAGTTTTCTTCGTACAGCTGGGTGTCAATACTATTGCGGATGGTTTGTTAATTCGCATAGCAACGGGCACCGTATTATTCCTGGCATTTCTCCTGTACGTAACAAAACAGGAAAAGCAGGAGCTGCGCTCCTTTCCGGTTGTGGGGAAATTTATCAAATAGAATTAACGCAGTAGCTCACAAGGTTTAAGCCCTGTAGCTTTCTTAAAGGCGGTGCTGAAATGCGAGATACTGCTATAACCAAGGGAATTGGCTACATCCGAAACGGAATAGCCCGGCTGTTGTAATAGATCTCTGGCTTTAGATATGCGCAGGTCTTGCTGGTATTCGTGAATAGTTTTGCCGATGAGCGCCTTGAATCCTTTTTTCAGGTAACACTCGTTCATCGCTACTTTGCGCGACAATTCTTTAATGGTAAATGCCTGTTCAATATTCTCGTCGATAAGGCGACGGGCTTCCTGCACTTTTTCCCGTTCACTATCGTAAGCAAGGAAACGGCAGGCAGGTACCGGACATACCGTGAATGGCATGGCGATGCATTCCAGCGCGCGGCGCAGCATCTGGATGGCCACCTCGGTTTGCTGTAGTGCTTTTCTTAGAGCTGATGGGGATGTCACGGTACGCAATTGCTGCAACAGCTGATTGCTCTGCGCGCAGATAGAAAATTGCTGTTCGGTTACCTGGTCGAAACGGAAGGGTTCTTCAGAGCCGAGCATCGAAAGCGGATACTGGTCGAAAAACTCTGGCCTGAATTCTATCCAGCAGATATCGGCGTTACCGGGCTCATCAGAGTATTGCAGGTAAAGCAGTTGAAGGCAAAATTGCCCATCGGCGACAGGAAATAGATTAAGGCGTGCGTGTTCTTCGGGCCAGCTGCCATCGGGGAAATTCACCTCGATCCATTCGGAATGAACAAAACTGTTCATTGACACCTGCTCGCGGGTAAGTATGTGCGCGGGTTGGCCCAATACCCTTTCAATGGGCGCATCGGTATGAACCTGCAATATGTCGGCAACTGTAACCAAGGATGGCAAAGTTAGGAGTTCTCATGTATCCACAGCAATTCAAATTGAGGAATTCGCACAGGTAATGCATTGATTGATGGTATCCTTGCATTAAATCTTGATTAGAGGCCGACAAAAAGAACTGCGAAAAGCAATTATCTTAGAACTCTGAATGCCCAATTTTCTCGATAACGTCAGGTATGCCT
>CAMPKG010000169.1 GCA_946887085.1 uncultured Sphingobacteriales bacterium | reverse complement strand
ATATAGAATTGTAACCGATTTATAGAAAAACGACCTCTTAACGTCATAACCGCCGGTAAGGATAGCTACTGCATCTACAAATGCGTCATGTAGGATTATACCCAACGAGCTCACTTTTTTATTAATTACTTCATCGAATAGAGCTGATAGAAACTCATATAGTACTATAGAAATAACCTTAATCAGATGACCAAGAATATATGAGAACATAAACAGACCGACGACTAAGTACGTAGGTTTACTTCTCGCTAAACTATGGGTCGAACTATATATAAAATGCATGAACGATAAGAATGGAGTATCGTTCCATTGTGCGGACGTCACCCTACCATAGTCAAAAAAGTAAATAGGAATTAGGATAATCAACGAGAGTAGTAGACCTGGAAGTATCAAGCCGAATATGTCAAAAAAGAAGTTTTCAAGCTTGTTCAAAAAATCAGTCATAGCTCAATGCATTTCAACAATGCAAATATAACCATATTATCTATATCCCACCCTATGTCACAAATTGTCAAGAACCTCTACATTTCGGCAAATATGGCATATTTTACGTAAATTTGCTATAGTAAAATTCGTAAGTGGTAAGTCATAAGTCGTAAGCCGCTTGCTAAATATTGTCACCATGGAAACCACTATCAGCAAGCCGCTCCCGCAAAAGCGGAACAGAGGCAATTACCACAAACCCGCCCACGAGAAATTCATCCGCCATATGCAGCGCCACGGCGATGCTACCCGCGCCTACCGTGCGGCTTATCCCAAGGCAAAAAAAGAGTCGGCAAGGGTTGGCGGCATCCGGCTGTTCGCACTGCCGCATATCTACAGCCGTGTAGCACCCGCCCTGCAGCAAATGCAGCAGCAGGCAAGGGAGCAGGCGCAAGCCGCAACAGCAAAGCGCCACGCGCTTGAGCAGGAGGAGTACTATGCCATGCGGGTATTCCTGGCGCGCATCGTCCGCGGCGAGATACCCAAACGCCGCGTCATCAGGTATGCCATGCGTTACCTTATAGTAGAAGAAACCCTCTCCCCCTTCCTCACCCTCCGCGCCATAGAGCTGGATAGCAAGCTCGAGGCATGGGAACGCGTCACCCCACTCTTCCGCCGCCAGTTCCTCCGCATCATGCAGCAGGCCAGGAAGCTGCATCATGCGCATTTACTGCCAACAGCAGTCCCGCCCCATGCGGGGCTGCCGCCAACTGTCCTGCGCGAGTGTTTACCACCCCTGCGCCCCTCCTTAAAAGAAGGAGGGGATGAGTTATCGGGAAACACCATAGTCCAAAACACAGATCAAACTGTAATACTTTCAACCCCAAACGCAGGCGTGGCAAGGGATACAACCGATAACATCATAGCCCATCAAAACCATCAACCTCATCATAGTTCAGACAAGTTGCCAGAACACACCATAATCGAAAAACACAGACAAACTGTAGCAAATTGGAGCGCAAACGCAGTCGGGGCAAGCGATACAGGTCATGACATCAAAGTCCATCAAAACAATCAACCTCATCATAGTTCAGACAACCAACCCGCTTCGTTGGTCAAAAACCATCATCCGCCGGACAAAACCTGCATTTCGCCGGATGCCCCGCGTCCTCGCCGGAAATAAATTAGTTTTGTGACAGATATAAACTAACATTTATTATGAGGCCATTATTTACCCTGGTATTCATTTCGCTGCTGGCAACGGTCAGCTCTGTCGCCCAGTCTACAAACGGGCTGATAGCGCATTGGAAATTGACGGGCAATGCCAACGACAGTTCGGGCTTCAACAGGCACGGCTCAATACAAGGCAGTGTAACACCCGACACCGGCAAGCTGGGTAAACCCGGCACTGCCATGAACTTCAAGAACGGCGGCTATATCCTGGTGCCGTATAATGCTGCCTGGAACCTCACGCGTTTTTCGATAGCTACCGTGATGAAAGCCGACTCGATAAATATCGGCTGGTGCCAGGGCAATACCATCGTTTGCCGCAACGGCGGCCCTGTGGGCGAATGGATGCTGAACTTTCACGACAATAACTATGATAATTATGTACCCGGTTTCTGCAACCTGTACGACGTCACCAAGTACAATTTTGAGGCCCTGGCTGCGGGCGGTCCTGGAGGCCAGCCTGTTTATTCTCCGGGTGTGGCCATAAATACATGGTATACGGTAGTAGCTACTTACGACAGCGCCAACATAAAGATATATATAGACGGCACGCTGGTAAAAACCAGCCCGCGGTCGGTATTCATAGGTACATCCACCAACGATGTGACCATTGGTATCAACGGTACAGAATTTCCCCTCATAGGCTCTATAGACGACCTACGCATATACAACCGCGCACTCAGCGACAGCGAGGTAGTGGTGTATCACAACACAGGTGCAGATACGGGTACGTTATCGGTCGGCAGTCCGGCAATGGATCTCGCATCGGTATCATTGTTCCCCAACCCGGCAGGCCACGAGTTATCGGTGCGCATCGACGGGGTAAACGCCCATACACAAAAGCACGTCGCCATCATCGACCAGTTTGGCCGCACTGTGGGCACATATAGTTTCAGCACACGGGAAGCGACATTACCGGTAAGCCACCTTGCAGACGGTATGTATTACCTGCGTGTTAGCGTTGGCGATGAAACAGTGACGCGAAGATTTGTGAAGAGCCGGTAGGAGGCGGTTTAGTGTATCTTTGATACATGACCTCGAACAACGAACTCCGCTATGCGGTACTGATAGATGCCGACAATGTTCCTTCGGCCAACCTGAAGGAGATGATGGAGGAGATAGCCAAATATGGCAACCCTACCTTCAAGCGCATTTACGCCGACTGGACCAAGCCGCACGTGGCCCGCTGGAAAGACCTGCTGCTGGAGCATGGCATCACACCCATACAGCAGTATAGCTACACGCAGGGCAAGAACGCCACCGACAGCGCCATGATCATTGACGCTATGGACATATTGTACAGCGGCCGTGTTGATGGTTTTGCCATCGTAAGCAGCGACAGCGACTTCACCCGCTTGGCGCTACGCCTGCGCGAAGCCGGTATGAAGGTGATAGGCATGGGGCAGAAGAAAACGCCCGCGCCGTTCATAGCCGCCTGCGATAAGTTCATCTACATAGAAATACTGAAGCGCCGATCACTGAAGGCCAGCAACGACCTGGTGACCACGGGCAAACCAATACGCAAGGCGCAGGACGAACCGCAGGAACCGGAAGAGGCGCAGGCCGAAGACGAGATACTGAAAGTGGACAAAGGCCTGGTAGACCTGATAGCTTCCACCATCAACGATGTGGCAGATGAGGCAGGCTGGGCTTACCTCGGCGACGTGGGCAACCTCCTCGCTAAAAAGCAGCCCGACTTCGACTCGCGCAATTATGGCTTTAAAAAGCTGGTGCTCCTCATCAAAAGCATCGATGCATTTGACATAGACGAGCGCACATCGGAGAAAGGCAGCCAGAACCTGAGGCATGTGTACATACGCATAAAGCCAGTAACTAAACCAAACAAACCAAGAGGCGGAGGAAGAAGGAAGAAAGAGTAACCAGCCCTCGATGAAGAATGAGCAACAATAAAACATATCTGTTTACCTCAGACCGGCTGGGCTTCCGCGAATGGCGTGATGATGATATCGCCCTGATGGCTGCATTGAATGCCGATGAAGAAGTGATGGAGTTCTTTCCGTCCACACAAACAGAAGAACAGACACGCGGTATGATCGCGCGTATGCGCCGCGAGTTTATCGGTACGGGATACTGCTACTTTGCTGTCGACAGGTTGGACAACGGGGAGTTCATTGGCTTCATCGGTTTCGTGAACGATTCCCTGCCCGTCATCAATGGTGGTAAAACCTTTGTCGATTTCGGATGGCGGCTGGCGAAGAGCGCGTGGAATAAAGGCTATGCAACTGAGGGTGCCCGGCGTTGTATTCAATATGCTTTCGATACGGTAGGACTGCCCACACTGCTTGCCAAAGCGCCGGTTGTCAATATCCGTTCTCAGCAGGTAATGATAAAAGCAGGTATGATGAAAGTGACGAACTTTATTCATCCGAAACTCGTGGATAACGAACGCCTGCAGGAATGTGTGCTGTACGAGATAACCAACCAATAAAAAAGGCTGCCCGAAAGCAGCCTTGTATAGTTCTTTGAAATATTCCATTTATCTCCTCTCCTGTTTTTAGGAGAGGCTGGGTGAGGTCATCTCCTCCTCCTGTTTTTAGGAGGAGGCCGGGAGGAGGTTATGGGAAGATACCGAGCTCTTCGTAAGCAACGCCTACTTTGTTGATGGCAACGATGAAGGCAGCAGTACGCATGTCTTTCATGTTGTGCAACAGCATGGCTTCGCGGATCTCGTGGTAAGAACCGATCATGGTATCTTCAAGGCCGGAGTAAACCAGGTCAACCTCGTCGGGGCCGTGTAGTATCTGGCGGCGCTCGATATCGGTAACTTTCTTACCTGTCAAATCTTCAACAGTTGACAGGATAGTATTGTTCTGGTTTTCGCTGAAGCGCTTGTCCATACGGCCGAAACGTACGTGGCTCAGGTTCTTCAGCCACTCGAAGTAGGATACGGTAACACCGCCCGCGTTCAGGTACATATCCGGAACGATGATGCAGCCTTTAGCCAGCAGTACGTCGTCAGCTTCAGGGGTCAATGGACCGTTTGCACCTTCACCGATGATCTTTGCTTTGATGCGATCTGCATTGCCTGAGTTGATAACGTTCTCCAGCGCGGCGGGTATCAGGATATCGCATTCCTGCTCCAGCGTCTCGAAACCGTTTCTGAATTCGGTAGCGCCGGGGTAGCCCAGGATAGAACCTGTAGCCTTGCGGTGAGCGATAACTTTTTCGAGGTCGAGGCCTTTAGTATCGTAGATACCGCCTTCAAATTCGATAAGGCCTACGATGATAGCGCCGCCTTCAGCGAAGAACTTAGCAGCGTGGTAGCCCACGTTACCCAGGCCTTGCACGATCACTTTTTTACCGGCAATACCGGGAGTGAGGCCGATGCGTTTCATATCCTCGGCTACGTTGCACAGCTCGCGGATGCCGTAAAACACACCAAGGCCGGTAGCCTCAGTACGTCCGCGTACACCGCCTTGTGTTACAGGCTTACCTGTCACGCAACCCAGTGCGTTGATATCGCCCGGTTTCAGTGAAGCGTATGTATCGGCGATCCAGCTCATCTCGCGCGCACCTGTACCGTAGTCGGGAGCAGGCACGTCGATACCGGCGCCTATGAAGTTCTTTTTAACGAGTTCCGAAGCGTAGCGGCGTGTGATCTTTTCCAGCTCGAAGGGAGTATAGTTCTTGGGGTTGATACGGATACCACCCTTAGCACCACCGAAAGGCACATTCACGATAGCGCATTTGTAGGTCATCAGCGCCGCAAGGGCCATTACCTCGTCCTGGTTCACATCCATGCTGTAGCGGATACCACCTTTACAAGGCAGTTTGTGATGTGAGTGCTGCACACGGTAAGCCTCTATTACCTCGATCTTCTCGCCGATGCGCACAGGGAATTTCATCTGGTATACAGAGTTGCAGGCTTTGATCTGCTCAAGTATGCCTTTTTCGAAGCGGGTAAAGGTCGCAGCCTTATCGAAGTTGCGCTCAACGCCCTGGAAAAAGCTGTAGTGTTGTGCTTTGGGAGCTTTGGCAGTAGCTGTTTCTACCATAATCAGTTTAAATTAAAAATAGGAATGGATGTATTTAATTGTTCTTCTCAATCTTAGTGATCTTGCGGTCGAGGCGCACCAGATACGCAATAATCCCGGCAAAGATAGTGGCTAATACTAAAACCACAACGTATATTTTGCCGTTAGAACGCATGGTATCAGCCATCTCAGGCTGGCTTTCCTGGGCTGTTGCCGCAAGCGATAAAAGCAATGTGATTAACGATAAAAGCGAGGCCTTACGCATTATGTTTTATTTGTTGTATTTAAGTCGAAATCGTTGTCTTGCTTATGGCGAATGAGGTCGAGACGTATAGACAGGGTGGCCATCCACAATCCCAGCAGGAACCACCCGATCACTGCCGGGTAGAACACCATGCGCATGTTGCTATCGAGGTCGTAACTGTTGAAGCCGGGGTTGCCGCCGTTGCCGGGATGCAGGGAGTCTACCATGCGCGGCAATACCCAAAGCAGCGGTATCATCAAAGCAAAGGCGAAGATGTTATATACAGAGCTGATGCGGGCACGTTTCTCTTCGTCCTTCATACCGCCCCGGAGGATGAGGTAGGCGAAGTAGATGAGCATGCACATAGCAGTGCCCAGTTGTTTGGGGTCATTACTCCAGGGCTCGCCCCAGCTATAGTTGGCCCACTCCATGCCGGTGAGCATACCCAGTATGCTGAACAGTATGCCGACTTTAGTAAAATGAGCTGAGTAGATATCGTGTTTCAGGTCGCCGCTGCGCAGGAATTTGATAGCGTAGACAACTGCGCAAAGAAACAGCAGTATCATGCCAAACCACATCGGTACATGAAAGTACAGGTTGCGGATAGTTTCGTTGATGATGTGCTGCCGCGGAACGGGTAACAGGAAGCCGCCTATTATTGCATAGGTAACCAAGATGACACTAAGCACTTTCCACCAGGAACGGCGCATGAGCAATGAAAAAATTTTGGCAAAGGTAGGGGTAATGGCTCAATGTCTCAATAGCTCAATTGCATAATTATCGGAATGTATTAATGTTTAATATCTGTATGACGAACATTGAGTTATTGAGCATTTCGCAATTGAGCAATTCAAGATTACTCCTGCCAGAGAAAAGGGAACAGGATGATGCCCAACACCACAACCAGCACATCGAGCAGCAGTAGGATCAATGCCATGCTGGCCCACCCTTCCTGGTATACCGGAGCTACCGCTTTGATGGCGAGCTGACTTAGCATCATGAGCATAGGCGTCACCAACGGAAAACCCAGTATGGCCATAAGCGCAGCGTTCTGGTTAGCCCGTGCTGCAATGGCCGATAAAAATGTAAACACTACGGAAAGGCTGATACTGCCCAGAACGGTAATAAGGACAAAGAGAAACATTTGGATGATCGGACTACCGAGAAGGACATTAAATAACAGTAGGCTTACAAGGCTCATCGCCAATAGCAAAATGGTGCTGTAGATTGTTTTTGCCAAAAGGAACGTGGCCGGTTTTATTATGGT
The DNA here is from genome assembly GCA_946887085.1 of uncultured Sphingobacteriales bacterium. Next base: position 391 of record CAMPKG010000169.1, on the reverse strand, counting down.
AAAGTAATAGCGAAAACGGGCTTGTGGCTCTTGTAAAAAGCTTTTGGCAACGGCATTCGTCGCCACAAAGAGCTGAGTGATCCAGAAGAGTGCATTCCATATCCTTGCTTCCGGCTGGCCGCTCATCATGTACACCACAAATACAGTAGATCCGACGTACAACAGAACACCAAATAACGTATGTTTTTGCCGCCATTCGATAAGGAGATCTTTCTTTACAAGGGAGAATAAACCGCTGGTAGACATGCCCCGCAAAGGTAGAGACAAATTGCAGAAATTTTTTTTTAAGCCAGTGTTTGGTTTTTATCCCCTGTCCTCTATCTTTGCAGTCCCAAAGTTCTTAACACCAGCGGAAGTAGCTCAGTTGGTAGAGCATCACCTTGCCAAGGTG
>CAMPKG010000168.1 GCA_946887085.1 uncultured Sphingobacteriales bacterium | reverse complement strand
TTTATAGACAACAGAGAAATTGCGCATTTGTAAAGAAAATTTCATCAAGTTTATAAAAAATACTTAACAAATCAAAGGTATAGGTCAATAATAGACAGGCACTGATGCCGAAAGGGTTTGTCAATAGGCCATTTTACCCGTTGCCAGCGCCTCGGCAGGGGTTTTATTCATACGCATGGTAAACTCGATAAGCTGCAGCAGGCTGTTTTCTTCAGGGTTCACAAAATTGATAGCCATCTTGTAATTAAAGGCCGAAGAACTAAAGCCTCCCCCGGTAAAATGAATATCCCGGAGTAGTTTTTTGCTTTCTGCCAGCATATGCGAGTCGCGGCCGCTACCGGCAACAGCAGGATCCACGGCCTTCATCATACCCTGGGCATTAAAATAGATACCGAAGGGATGGCCATACACAACTTCGGCGTCCGCTGGCTTGGCCTGCTTCTTAAAGCTGCCATCGAAATAGGCCTTGATATTGGCCTCGTTGTTGCTGATGACGCAATATTGGCTGTTCACAGCCACAGTGGCCGGTTGCATGCTGCCGTTGTTCAGCAAAAAGCTACCGTTGCTGCCCGCCTGCAGGAAACCCGTGGACACTGCGAGTTGCAGCAGTCTGTCGAAATTCTCCTTTTTGTTGATGCGAAGCGCATAGGTATAATGGATATCGCCGGATATTGATATGCCTGCCGTGTCGCTGGTTGCACAAGGGGTGTCGCTGACCAGTTCTTTTTTCATCGTGAAATCATTGAAAGAAACGGCCATGTCGCCGGAGAAAGCTTCGAGAATATAATCAGCCGACAACCCTTCTCCGCTCAGCGCCAGGTTCACGAAGCCCAGCATGCCGGTCTGCTCCAGCAATCCTTTTACCCCTTTTGGAGCCAGGTGCCAGGCCATCAGCATGTCCAGGTTCTCACCGGGGAGCCTTTCGACCATTTCCTTATCAGCGTCCTTGCTGCCCAAGTCTTTTGCTACCTGCTCCATGGCGTCGGGTACATAATAACGTATGTCGCCGGCGATCTTTCCTTTTTCGAAATCAAAACCAGCCGCCATAGAAGAGTTCTTCCAAAGACTGTTTGATAAGGGAATGCCCATGTTGGCGCCGCTCATATATTGGTTCATCAGCTCATCGTAGTTCATCCAGAGCGTGATATCGTGGGCCTCGTTCTCAAGTCCGGAGAAACGCTTATTGCCCGTCAGCGAATTTTCTTTAGTAGTGCTGAACGCGTTGTTCATTTCCCCGGCCAGCTGCGATAAGTCCACAACCGCAGGCACTGGTGCGGCCACTTCCACGATGCTGGTGTCGCCGGTCGAATCTGCTACTATCTCTGCGTGCTGCGCAGGTAGCTGGAGCGTATTCATGATGATCAGTAATTCACTGTTCCAGCCGGCGTACATGCCTTCGGCCAGCTGCGCATCTTTATGCCCTTTCTGCTCTTTGATGACTGCCTCCGGAAAACTCTTTTTCACGAATGCTTCCCATTTGCCTTCGTCCTCCAGCGGTACCAGTGCTGTAATGCGGCTGCCCTCGGTAAAACGTTTATCGGGCTTCATGTACACATAGCTTGTGCTCATCAGCTCAATACCTATCTGTGAAGGATCAGTGATCACATCACCTGTTTTTTCCCACTGCATTTCTTCCAGCAGCTTGCTGCCCATGATGGCATTCCAGGCTATTTTTTTGCCCAGCTGTTTGGTGTTCACGCCCACTACTACAAGAGCGTCTTTGGGGATAAAGCGCGCATGGTCGGGCATATGGTTACATGCGGCAAGAAATAACAGCGACAGGCTGGCGAAGATGGCAATACGTTTCATAAACAAAATAAGGCTGCGAAATTAAACTAGTTTTTATACAAAGAACCCGTCCATTTGGACGGGTTCCGGTAATATAACGGGCGAGGGCCCTGTTTTGTTACAATTTTTAGAAAGGCAGATCGTCCACATTCTCCGGGGAAGGATTGTAGTAGTTGCCGCCGCCCGGCTGTGGGGCTGCTGTGCTGTAAGAAGGTGCCTGCTGCGGCGCAGCCATGTTGCTGCCTGCTGCGGCTGGCTCAATACGCCATGCATCCAGGTTGGTGATGAAATTCACTTTGCCATCGCGCTCCCAGCGGTTGCCTTTTATGTTGAAGCTGACCTTAACATTGTCGCCTTCGTTAAAGCGGTCGAGGATATCGCATTTTTGCTGCACCAGCTGCATTTTTGCGAAGTTGGTATATACATTGCCGTTGATCTCTTCTGCCAGTTCCAATACAAATTCGCGCTTCTTAAACCTGTCGTTCACCTGTTGTGCATCATACTTAACCAATAATTTACCTGTAACTTCTAAACTCATTGTAGAAAAATTTAATAATTAACAAAAAACTATTACTCTTGATGCAAATATAATAATATCATGGAGGGAAATAAATAAAAAAAGTGCCTCGTAAAAGGCACTTTTTGAAGGGGAGGCAAAAGGGGCTCGAACCCTCGACCCCCAGAACCACAATCTGGTGCTCTAACCTGCTGAGCTACTGCCTCCATATCCCCGAAGGGGAGGCAAAGGTAAGATAATTACTCAATTTCTCAATGGCTCAATGTCGCAATTTATTTCAGACGCACAGCGCCTGTTGGAGGGTCCTGTTGGTATAAACCGGCATTTTAATCATTGAGCAATTGAGTTATTGAGCCATTGAGAAATTGTTTTTAACAATTTTTCCATAATCAAGCTATTATATTTGCGCTCTAATTTCCATCTATGATCAAGCATCTGGCCCTTGTTGCGGCTTTCATTTTCCCCTTTACGGTTTCTGCACAAGACCTGGAAAAAGGCAGCACCAACACCTCGGGCAAGGTAGAAAAGCCTTCGCGCGATTTCGTGATGCTGCAGATAGCCTATGAAGGATGGATGAAACCCGACAGCGTAAAAACCACGGGTTTCGGTCGCGCAGCAAATCTGTATATCTGTTACGATTTCCCGATAGCCAAGTCGAACTTTAGCTTTGCCGCGGGTGTCGGTATTGGTTCATCAAATGTTTACCTGTCGAACCAGGAGATCGTTTTAACAGATACGCCTGCTACCCAGGCCCGTTTTATCCCCGAAACGAAGGACTATAAAAAATATAAGCTGACCACTGCGTATTTCGAGGCGCCCTTCGAGTTGCGTTTCTTTGGCAACAAAGACAACCGCAATAAGGGCTTCAAAGCCGCAGCAGGTTTACGTGTTGGTACGCTGATAGGCGCACATACAAAAGGAAAAGTGAATAACACCAAAGTGGTGGAAAAGATCAACACTAAGAATTACCTGGAGACCTGGCGCTTTGCCGCCACCGGCCGCCTTGGCTGGGGAAATTTTTCAGTATTCGGCGCCTACAACCTGACCAATCTCTATAAAGCTAACCAGGGCCCGGAAATAACACCGTACCAGATAGGCCTTTGCATTACGGGACTCTAACCACGATCATTTAGATTTAGAAGATTTGCCACGATATTATAAGCCGTCCACGGGACGGCTTTACTTTTTTATCTCAATCAGAACATCATAGTTTTCATTCAATCACACCCATCATAGTCATATTTCATACGCTCCGCCCTCTACTGTCACCTGCACATTAGGGAATATCTCCGACGCTTCTTCCCTGAATGGTTCAAGGTCCCTGTACTTGGAGGAGAAATGCCCCAGCAATAATTGTTTGGCGTTCGCCATTTTTGCCACTTCTGCCGCCTGCTTTGCTGTGCTGTGAAAACGTTGTGTCGCGCGCTCGGCATCGCAATGCAAGTAGGTGCATTCGTGGTAGATGGTATCGCAGTCCTTTATATAATGCAGGAACGAGTCAGTAAATACAGTGTCTGCGCAGTATGCATATTTCTTCGGCGAAGGCCCGTCTTCGGTCACCCATTTATTTTCTATTACAAAACCATCCCTGCGTATATAATCTTCGCCTTGTTTCAGCCTGTCGTAGAAATAAGAAGGTATCTCGTGCTCCCTGCATTTATCGGGCAGCAGTTTTCTTCCGCGCGTTTTGCGCTCCACCAAAAAGCCATGGCACTGTATGCGGTGGTTAACCGGGAAACAATCAACCCTGAAGCTCTCGGTCTCTACCAGCGTTGCCGCGCCCTCAGGCAACGGATGAAAATGATAAGGATAACTCAGCACCGTATCTGCCACCTCCAGTATCTGGTCCATGATCGGCTTTAGTTCCTTCGGCGCATATAAATGAAGTGGCAGTGTGCGGCCAAGTAAACTCATACTATTGATCAAACCCGGCAACCCGAAGTAATGGTCGCCATGCATATGGCTGATGAAGATATGCTGTGTCTTGCGCCAGCGGAAACCAAAGCGCTGCATCTGTACCTGCGTGCCCTCGCCGCAATCGATCAGCAGATCGTCGCCGTACACAGATACTACCTGTGCCGTGGGGTGCCGCCCGAAAGCAGGCAGCGCTGAATTATTTCCCAGGATCGTGACCTTCATTATTCTTCATTAAACAAATCGCGCTCCAATATTTCCATGCTGATGATGTCTGCAGCTTCGATAAGGGTCGGTGCTATGTTGATGGCCATGTCTGTTTCTGTTTCCTTCATGGCCTGAACGACTCCTGGCTGAAGGCCTGTGAACACAAGAGATTGCCCGGAGCTATAACAATCAGCATGCAAGTGTACAAGAACCGGCAAGGCGTCTTTTTCTGCTTTTGTGCAATTCTGCAGGTCGATGATGAAGTTCTCACTGCCTTTTTGTGTAAGTTCTTCCCATTTTTGACGAATAGCTTCTGCCAATTTAGCATCTAAAGCCTCGCCGGCCGGCGTTATTTGTATATAATTAGAGTTGGTATCAATTTTGAATTCCATACAGATGAGATCTTAAAGTAGGTTTCGCTAACGGGCTAAAATTAACACATCGCGGCTATTTTTGTTTCGTATATTAGTTAGGCTGCTCCGGTGTAGTTATGCATGATGGCAACATAGCTAAACACAATACTGAACGACCACTCTTTATCTTAACTTTATTAAAACAAGGAACTAATTCATGGACTCAAATTTCTCACCAAAGGTCAAAGAGATCATCTCCTACAGCCGCGAAGAAGCGCTGAGACTTGGAAATGATTTCATAGGCACCGAACACCTGCTGCTTGGATTGATCCGCGAGGGCGACAGCGTTGCCATACGCGTGCTTCAGACGATGCAGGTAGACCTGTTCGACCTGCGTAAAGAGCTGGAACTTGCTATTAAGGACAAGAGTAACAAACCCCTGTCGAATATCAACAGTCTCCCACTTACCAAACAAGCCGAAAAAGTCATCCGTATAACTGTTTTAGAGGCGAAAGCTTTGAAAAGTTCAACCGTTGAAACTGAACATCTTATGCTATCCATCCTGAAAAACAAAGAAAACGTGGCCACACAGATATTGCATCAGTACGATGTTGACTACGACCGTTTTAAAAGCGAGCTGGGCATCATGCAGGGCGACGCCCCGCGTGCCGACTACGGCAGCGATCCGGGCTCGGAAGAATTCGAGGACGATGATGAACGCCGCCAGTTTCAGCAACAACGCAGGCAGGCAGGCAATGCAAAATCGAAAACACCGGTGCTCGATAACTTCGGACGCGACATAACCAAGATGGCTGAGTTGGGGAATTTAGACCCCATCGTTGGCCGCGAAGAGGAGATAGAGCGCGTGTCGCAGATACTCTCGCGCCGTAAAAAGAACAACCCGATACTGATAGGCGAACCGGGCGTTGGTAAAACAGCCATCGTTGAAGGCCTCGCTCTGCGCATCGTGCAGCGCAAAGTGTCGCGCGTGCTGTTCGACAAACGTGTTATCAGCCTCGACCTCGCAGCATTGGTGGCCGGTACCAAATACCGCGGCCAGTTCGAAGAGCGTATGAAGGCCATTATGAACGAGCTGGAGAAGAACAAGGATGTGATCCTGTTCATCGACGAGATACATACTATAGTGGGTGCAGGTGGCGCTTCGGGCTCGCTCGATGCTTCCAACATCTTCAAGCCTGCACTGGCACGTGGCGACCTTCAATGCATCGGCGCCTCTACGCTGGATGAATACCGCATGTACATTGAGAAAGACGGCGCGCTCGACCGCCGCTTCCAGAAAGTGCTGGTAGAACCGCCAAGTGTTGATGAGACCATTATCATACTGAACAACATCCGCTCTAAATACGAGGACTTCCATAACGTGACCTACGACCAGGATGCGATAGATGCCTGCGTAAAACTGAGTGACCGCTATATGACCGACCGCCTGCTGCCCGACAAGGCAATAGACGTGATGGACGAGGTAGGCGCCCGCGTGCACCTGAAGAACATCAATGTGCCGCAGAACATACTGGAGCTCGAGAAGAAGATAGAAGACATAAAGCAGGAGAAGAATAAAGTGGTGAAGAGCCAGCGCTTTGAAGAAGCCGCTGCGCTGCGTGATAAAGAAAAAAGGCTGGGCGAAGAACTGGAGAAAGCAAAAGGCGAATGGGAAGAAGAAAGCAAACACAAACGCTATCCGATACACGAAGAGCATATCGCCGAGGTTGTCAGCATGATGACGGGAATACCTGTGATGCGCATGGTGGAAGCCGAGAGCGCCAAGCTGCGCCGCATGGGTGAAGACCTGAAAGGCGCCGTAGTAGGCCAGGATGAGGCGATACTGAGAGTGGTGAAAGCCATTCAGCGCAACCGTGTGGGCCTGAAAGACCCGAGGAAACCGATAGGTTCCTTCATCTTCCTGGGGCCGACAGGGGTTGGTAAGACCGAGCTGGCACGTGCGCTTGCGCGCTATATGTTTGACAGCGATGATGCGCTGATACGCGTGGACATGAGTGAGTACATGGAAAAATTCTCGCTCAGCCGCCTGATAGGCGCGCCTCCGGGATACGTGGGTTATGAAGAAGGCGGACAGCTGACTGAAAAAGTACGCCGTAAGCCTTACTCGGTAGTGCTGCTCGACGAGATCGAAAAAGCACACCCGGATATCTTCAACATACTGCTGCAGGTGCTGGATGACGGACAGCTGACAGACGGACTTGGCCGTAAGGTAGACTTCAAGAACACGCTGATCATCATGACATCGAACATAGGTGTGCGCCAGCTGAAAGATTTTGGTACGGGTGTTGGTTTCGCGACAGCTACCAAAACAGAAAATGCAGATGAGCTGGGCCGTGGTGTGATAGAGAAAGCGCTGAAGCGTACCTTCTCTCCCGAGTTCCTCAACCGTATCGACGATGTGGTGATCTTCAACTCGCTGAGCGAAGAGCATATTGGCGTGATCATAGACATCATCATGAAAGACGTGGTGAAACGCCTGAGCACACTCGGCTTCTCGCTGGAGCTGATGCCCGGCGCCAAGAAGTTCATTGCTGAGAAGGGTTACGATCCTCAGTTCGGTGCGCGCCCGCTGCACAGGGCCATCCAGAAATACCTGGAAGACCCACTGGCGGAAGAGATACTCAACGGGCACATCAAAGAAGGCGACAGCGTAAAAGCCGACTACGATGAGAACGAGAAGAAGATAGTGTTCGCTATCGATCACTCATCTGCTAAGAAAGAATCATCAGCACCCGCTGACCAGTATTATTG
>CAMPKG010000167.1 GCA_946887085.1 uncultured Sphingobacteriales bacterium | reverse complement strand
GTTTTTCATCCAATGCTGATTTATGCCAGGTCTGGTTCGTTGATTCTTATTCCACTGATTTGCACTTTCAATCACTCACCGAAACAAACGGCAGCTAACCGAGCCAATCAGGCCGTTTACCGAAATCGCCCGGTATCAAAGGCCATTACCCGTATATTTGCTTCATTAGCATATAAATAGACAAAAAGATGAAACAGTTTTTTAAAATGTTTTTTGCCTCGATGCTGGCCATGATCATAGGCGGCGTCATCCTGGTAGGTATCACCATTGGTTTGATCGTTAATGCTGTATCCAAGGCAGATGAGGCCGGTACAAAAGTGGAGATCGCAGATAACAGCGTTCTGGTCATTGATCTCGACAAAGCCTTCCACGAGCAGGGAGAGAAAAATTCATTTGCCGCATTCAGCGATGATGATGCTTATTCCGCCGGCGTCTACGATGTGGTACACTCACTGGAGAAAGCAAAAGATGATGACAAGATCGACGGCGTTCTGATAAAGCTTTCGGGTACGCCAAATGGCTGGGCTACCCTGCAACAGCTGCGTGCTGCCATTGCCGATTTTAAAACGAGCAAAAAATTCGTATATGCTTATGGCGAGAACATACCCCAGAGAGCATACTATATTGCCTCTGCTGCCGATAGCATTTTCCTCAATCCCATGGGCGATATCGAGCTGAAAGGCTTTGCGACAGTGATGCCATTTTTCAAAGGCACGCTGGATAAACTGGAAATACAGCCGGAGATATTCTACGCGGGCAAATTCAAAAGCGCTACTGAACCGTTGCGCGCTTACGAGATGAGCCCCGAGAACCGCCAGCAGATAACTGAGTTCCAGGCCGATTTCTGGAAAGAGTTCATGAGCGCTGTTTCGGAACATACTAAAGCTGATACTGCAACCATCTATCAATGGACGGCCACAGGCGCTATCCAATTCCCGGAAGATGCGTTGAAGTATAAGCTGGTGGACGGCCTCAACTATTGGGATGAGGTGGAGCAACGTCTGAAAGCAAAAACGGACCGCGAAGAAAAAGAAGCAGTAAAGTATGTTTCTATAGACGACTATGCTGAGAATGTACGCCGTAACAGGAAAATGAAAGATGACCACATTGCGGTATTATTCGCAGAGGGCGCAATAGTTGACGGTGAAGAAGAGGACCAATACCAGATAGCGTCGGAAACATTCGTAGAACAGATACGTAAAGTAGCTAAGAACGATAAAGTAAAAGCAGTGGTATTGCGCGTGAACTCTCCGGGTGGTAGCGCATTGGCCTCAGAAGTTATACTCCGCGAACTTGATTTACTTAAAAAGAAAAAACCACTGGTAGTTGCCATGGGCGATGTAGCTGCGTCAGGCGGATATTATATCTCCTGCAAGGCCGACAGCATCTTCGCTATGCCAAATACCATTACAGGTAGCATTGGGGTATTCGGTGTGTTGTTCAACATCGAGAACATGATGAAGAACAAACTGGGTGTGAGCTTCGATGAGGTGAAGAATGCACCTTATGCCGACTTCCCTACTGCAGCGCGCGCACTCACACCCGACGAATCGGCCCGTATGCAGCGCATGGTAGACAATATTTACAACATCTTCAAAAGCCGTGTAGCCATGGGCCGCAAAATGCCGGTAGAGAACGTTGACAGCATTGCCCAGGGCCGTGTATGGTCGGGTGAGGATGCACTAAGGCTGGGCCTTATCGATGGCTACGGCGATGTGAACCGCGCAATAGCAAGTGCATCGAAGCTTGCAAAGCTTAAAGAATACCAGGTGGTAACTTACCCTGAACCTGCCGATAAATTTGAGATGATGCTCCGCCGCTTCAAAGGTTCATCCGCTTCTGCTGAAGTAATGAAGGCAGCCATAGAAAAAGAGCTCGGTGGTGATTACGAATTCCTGAAACAGATGCGTGAGCTGAAACATATGAATGGTAAGACCCTGATGGCGCTGCCCTTCGGTTTCAACATTCGATAGCATTACTTATCCCCCGCTGACGGGGATAGGGGGTGGAGCGAGTAATGCGGGTATTCTTCGCGAGTGTTCCTCCCCCTAACTCCCTCCAAAGGGCGACACAAAATAAAAACTCTCGCTGCGGCGGGAGTTTTTATTTTATAGAACCGGCATAGGCCGGTTTTGTATTACGTAAACTAATCGCACTGATAATGCATGCAGCTGCGTTTTGCTGTGCGCGTTGCGTTCTATAAAATAAATGCTGTCTGTTATTTCCTTCACCATTTTGGCAAATACCTCTAGCTGTATGGGCATTGCAGCCAGTTTTTGCACAAACTGTGCCTCTTCGTCAGGTAGCGCCGGAGGATGCTGCGGCAGGTAACGTACACGTATTGCCTGCTCCAGCAATTGTACCACATAATGCAGGAAATTTTTCTGCTGCTCGCGGCCTGACTTACTCCATTCTTCAGAGAACTTCGCTATTTCCAAACCATTATTACGGAACAGCGCATTGAACCAATTCCGAACATCAGGGAAAAGGTCGTTCTCTGCATGGCGCACCAAACGCAAAGCCTCCGTAAAACTGCCATTAGCCATGTGCCCCACCTGTGCCGCTTTTTTCGGGTCGGTCATCGAACGATCTACTAATGCATTCGCAATATCGCCAGCCGGTATTGGCGCCAACCTAACCATTTGTGTGCGCGATAATATGGTTGGCAATATGTCCTCGATATTCTCCGCAATAAATATCATGATGGTATCAGCAGGTGGTTCCTCGATAAGTTTCAGAAGAATATTGCCCTCCTTTCCCAAATATTCAGGCCGCCAGATGATCTGCACTTTCTTGCCGCCCTCGTATGATTTCAGGTTCAGCTTTTCGATCATCTCGCGGCATTCTTCGGCAGTGATGTTACCCTGTTTGTTTTCCGCGTTGATGAACTGCAGCCAGTCGTAAGTAGTGCCATAGGGCGTTTGCGCTATGAACTCGCGAAAATCCTGGATATAGAAACGGCTCATCGCCTTGGTGCCCGGCTTGGGTGAGATCGACGGAAAAGCCATATGCAGGTCGGCATGCTCTAGTTTGGCGACTTTACCGCAATTAGGGCATTGTCCGCATGATTCACTATCCTGTTTGTTCTCGCAGAAAATGTATTGCGTCAATGCCAGCGCCAGCGGAAAGCCTCCTGTACCTTCCTGCCCTACCAATAGCAAAGCATGGGGAAAATGATCTCCCTGCCACATCTTTAATAATCCTGTCTTCGCCGGCTGCTGCCCTACTACGTTAGCAAATTGCATAGTGGCCAAAACTAACCAGGTTTGCCGGCATTTTAAAAGGATGCGCGCACATGAAAAAAATCTTCAGGAAAAATTTGGCGATCTGATACTTATTGCAATATCTTTGTGATATCAAAACAATATCAGACTATGGAAAAGGTAATAAAACCGGTAAATGGATATCTCGCCTTATTCATTTCATTGATCACGTTCGGCGCGGCGATCTATGGCTTCACAATGGTAGAAAGCTACCCAAACATCTTATGGATGTCGGTACCTGCACTTATTGTTACCATTCTTATCTGGAAAGGCATCATGATCGTGCAGCCCAACCACTCGCGCGTGCTGGTGCTCTTCGGTAAATACGTGGGCACCGTGAAGGACAATGGTATGTTCTTTGTCAACCCATTCTATTCGGCCGACAAGCTGACGCTGCGCGCACAGAACCTGGCCACACCTACCTTGAAAGTGAACGACAAGATGGGTAACCCTATTGAGATAGGCGCCGTTGTCGTTTGGCAGATCCAGGACACATACAAAGCCGCCTTCGACGTGTCGGATTATATGATCTATGTAAAAACGCAGAGCGAGGCTGCGGTGCGTAAGCTGGCTAACAGTTTCAGCTACGATAATATTGAAGACGAGAATGCTACCATCACGCTGCGCGACGGCGGCGATAAAGTATCGGAAATACTGGATAGTGAGTTGACGGCACGTTTGTCGACTGCAGGTATCAGGATACTGGAATCACGCATCATGCATCTTGCCTATGCGCAGGAGATAGCCGGCGCTATGCTGCAAAGGCAACAGGCGACAGCCATAGTAGCCGCACGGTATAAAATAGTGGAAGGGGCAGTAGGCATGGTGGAAATGGCGCTGGAACATCTCAGCGAAAAACAGATCGTTGTACTGGATGAGGAAAAGAAGGCGACTATGGTAAGCAACCTGCTGGTGGTGCTTTGCGGCGAACGTGGGGCGCAACCGGTATTGAATACGGGGTCGTTGTATCAATAGTGAACCTCAGTCCTGATAGCTATCGGGAAGGCTGATTAAACTGATTGTCCTGATAATTAAAAAGCTGTGAGCGCCAAGAAGAATTTTGTACTGAGAATAGATGAGGAGACATTCAAAGCCCTGGAAAAATGGGCAGCGGATGAATTCCGCAGCGTCAACGGGCAGCTGGAATGGCTGATAGATAAAGCGCTGAAAGATGCAGGGCGGAAAAAGAAAGAAGAAAAGAAGAATAACAAAGAGGATAAATAGATAAGGCGGCCATTGGCCGCCTTTGTTTTTTAAAGGCACCGAAGGATTTCATCCACCCTGTCGTCTATACCCTTAACCACCACTTATTCCTATGCGTACAAACAGTTCTTTTTTCCTCGTAGCCTTGGTAGTACTGGCTGTGAGCCAGCAGGCCTGCCGCGATAAAGATCCGGACAATGTTGTGCTACCCACCGACAGCACGATCACACCTACCGAGCAGGAGATACTCGACAAAGTACTCAACCTGCCGACCAGCAGTTTTAACTATGCGGGCATCACTACCCCGCCGCACATCAACAATCCTCCATTGAACGGAGCTAACAATACCCCGTCCTCCAACCCAATCACCAACGATGGCGCCACGCTCGGCCGGGTGCTGTTCTACGATAAAATGCTCTCGGCCAACAATACTATAGCTTGCGCTTCCTGCCATAAACAAGAGAACAGCTTTACCGATCCCGATCAGTTCAGTACAGGTTTTGAAGGTGGTAAAACAGGACGCAACTCTATGAGCCTGGCCAATGCCAGGTACTACCTGCCCGGCAGCTTCTTCTGGGACCAACGCGCAGCTAACCTGGAAGAACAGGTACTGATGCCGATACAGCACCCGGTAGAAATGGGCATGACGCTCGACGAAGTGGAAACAAGACTAGCCAAACAAGACCATTATAAGATCCTTTTCAAACGTGCGTTCGGCGATACTGTGATCAATCGCGACCGTGTATCAAGAGCTCTGGCGCAATTCGTACGCTCATTGGTTTCTTTCCAGTCGAAGTATGACAACGGTGTAGCCGCGCTCGGCCGCCCTCCCGGCCCGAATGATGTATTTGGCAATTTCAGCGCGGCAGAGAATAACGGCATGCAGCTATACCAGCAGCACTGTAACCGCTGCCATGGCACAACCTTGCAAATAGCCAACCAGGCGCGCAATAATGGACTGGATGTAGAATATGCAGATAATGGTGTTGGAGATATCACAAAGGTGACCGCCGATAATGGCAAATTCAAAGTACCATCGCTGCGCAATGTGGCGGTTACAGGGCCTTACATGCACGACAGCAGATTTGCCAACCTGCAGCAGGTGATAGCACATTACAACAATGGTATACGCAACCATCCTAACCTGGACCAAAGCCTGCGTACTCCGCCTAACAGCCCAAACCCTAACCAACCCATCAGGCTGAACCTGACGCCGGTACAGCAACAGGAGATCATTGCATTTCTCAATACACTTACCGACAACCAGTTTTTAACCGATGTCAAATACAGCGACCCGTTCAAAACTTATTCTCTATTGGGGTGATTTATAAACTGGAACGGCAGGCTTTGCGCCTGCCGTTTTATTATTTCTATTTTACTCAGGATTCTTTTCTATGTCAAAATAACCGCCGGTAAACTTCAACGGCTTACCGTCAAATGTTTCGATGTAGACAGAAAATTTACCCTTGATGCGGTTGTTTGCGTCCTCTGTCACGATAACATCGCCGCTTTCCTCACAGGCCATACCCGATGTGAAGGTACCTAACTCTTCCTCGCGGTATGAAACAAAAGTCTCGTTTCGTTTGATGCGGTAGGTGCCGGCGCCTTTGTAATTTTTCAGGTAAATGTCGAGCTGGCAAAGTTTATCATCCGCAAGCCAGCTGCCGTATATTATCTGGGTTTTCGTCGGGCCATCCATCTCTGAAAAGCTGACCGCACCGGTATCTATCCGCTCCGTGCCATTCAAATTAAAGCTCAATGGTGCCTTGCAAACACAGGTATTATCAGTAAAAATACAATTCTGGTTGCCCGCAGGTGTGGGAGTCGTACCCGGAGTGGTAGGCGATGAGTTCTTCTGACAAGCGGTAAGCATTGTTACCATACAAACCGACATGAATTGGATAATGAATTTTTTCATCGGGTCAAGATAAACAACAAGCCAATAATTCTATAGTATTTCAACGCAAAACAAGCCATGCCGGAACCATGCCATAAGTGACGAACATCATCATCTAGCGGTGACCGCGGTCATAACCATCGGCCGGTTGCAACAGTATTTTTGTGTTGTAGCCGGGGATAAGAGAGCGCTACGAACATAAGAGGTGATTTTTCATAAGCAGGCTTTCGTGCCTGCTTTTTTTATTTTCCGTCTTTATAGAATGTCACAGGTAACATAAAATGTACTCTGACTGCTCTTCCGTTCTGTTTACCCGGTTTCCATTTGGGCATATTCTGAATGAGTCGTAAAGATTCCTCCTGGTAAGGTTTGGGTACTTTGTGTGCTCCCATTATACCGACATCAGAAATACTACCGTCCGTATTTACAATGAATTCTACCGTTACTCTCCTTCCGCCGGTCGTATCGTGCCCGGGTGGATATTTCACATTTTGCCTTAGGTACGCTGTTACATCATAACCCGGTTCCGGCATTTGTTCTACGTATCTAAAGGCGGGATCGGGCGGCGCTGATTGTGCTGCAGGTGCCGGTGGCGTAGTTTCTTTTTGTGCAAACGCTGCTGCAGATATCGCCATCGTAGCAGCGACGGTCAATACGAAATATCTTTTCATAACTTTTGTTGAGGAGTTAAATTATTTTCTGAATAGTATCGGCAGGGTAAAATAAACCTTGACCGGACGACCATTTTGTTTACCCGGTCTCCATTTAGGCATACTTTGTACCAACCTCAGGGCTTCTTTATGAAATACGGCGGGGCTGTGGTCTACTATCTTAGGGTCTGTGATCGTTCCATCTTCGGTTACTACAAACTGAACAACAACGCGTGCACCGGCATCCGCCTCGGGCCCTTTCGGATATTTCAGGTTGTCGTTAAGATATTTATGGACATCGTAAGGCGCTTCCGGCATTTGTTCTACATACTTAAATATTTCGGACGATACCGGCTGATCCAGTATTGTTCCAACAACACTTTGAGATTGCATGAGGGAAGGTTTATGGTCTTTGGCATATACGAGTTCATCTTTATCAAATTTCATTTCGAGCGCAAGTTTACCCTCGTCGTCGAAAAGCTTCCAGTTGCCATGTTTGCGGTTATCCTTAAAAAACGCGTCGAGTTTCTTTTTACCGTT
>CAMPKG010000166.1 GCA_946887085.1 uncultured Sphingobacteriales bacterium | reverse complement strand
GTTTTATTTTGCTCATACTATACCAGGCGGTAAATGGCCAGCCCGCGTGGGACAATTATGAACATATCACAACCGCGCACGGGTTATCTCACAACGTGGTCACCGTCTTATACCAGGATTCCGAAGGTCTTTTGTGGATAGGTACGAATAGCGGGCTCTGTTCTTACGATGGGAATAAGATCACCATTTATAAAGAAATATTCGGCAACATTCACAGTGAAAACTGGTTTCATGTAATTGAAACCATTTTTGAAGACAGCAAGAGAAATATATGGGTGGGCTCGGTTGGGGGCCTTGTCAGCTGTTTCCGGAGAGAACAGCAGGTATGGAAGATATATAGCGGGCATGCACAACATCCGTTTACAGTACATTCCTTCGCAGAAGACGCCAGGGGCCGCATTTGGGTGGGCGGCTATGGCAGGCTGGGCGTCGTTTCAGGCGACTCTATCAAATACCGGCATTTTGCAGATGATATAGTCGGACTCATTGTCGACAATGAACGGCTGCTTATCGCGACTAAAGGAAAATTCATTTCGTATTCGCCGGCGGAAGATCGTATGTATCCCTTGTTGACAGAAACCTTTTCAAAGGATGCCCTGAGATCCGCAGTTAAAACGGGACGTAATATCTTAATAGAATATTCTGACCGGTTTGTGATATGCAGGCTGACGGATATGAAAAAGGTACTTGATATCGCGCCTGTCACCACGAGGCAGGGTAACTACAACAAGGTGATCCTTTCGTCGGACAGTGGATATCTTTTTACCGATGCAAATGTAATACGCAAATACACGAGTTCCGGAGAATTGGCCGAAGAGCTCGTTATAAGCGACAACCTGTCTTACGACAAGAATGAAATAGTGAATTGTTTGACAGAGGATAACTCAGGTATTCTGTGGCTTGGCACAAATGCCGGCCTCTACAAGGTCAACAGCGCAAAATACCGTTTTAAGAAATACTCGCGCAATAACGTTGCAGGCAAACTCTCGTATAATTACGTGCGCGCTATCTACCCCGACAAGAGCAATAACATATGGGTTGGCTACAAGGCCGGTATGATCGACAAACTCTGCTACGATGTTAAACGGTCGAGATACATAGCAACCGCGCTGGCAATAAAACCCGACAAGCAGACGGACCCATTCACTACCAATACCTTCTTGCAACTAAAGAGCAACAGGATACTGGCAGGCTGTACGGAAGGCTTATTTTATATAAACGAAAAGACCGGCCGCGTCGAGCCATTCAATATGGCTTCCGGTATCCGCCCTACAGAGGTGTGGTCTCTACTCGAAGATGGCAACGCCAACATCTGGATCGGCAGCAGGACAGGATTGATCATTGCCAATCCTTTGTCCGGAGAAATGACTTCTTACGGATACGATGCCCGTATAATAAGCGGTATTGGCAATAACCCTATATGGAACATTTACCAGGACATGGCCGGGGTGATCTGGCTGGCTACCGACAATGGCTTATACAAAGCTATTCCGGCAGACCGGTCGGTAAATGGCGTGCGATTTGAAAAACACCTGCTGGACAAAACGATCAGGGAAGCAATACATGTATGGAGCCTGGCTGAAGACAAGGGTGGAAATCTATGGGTAGGCACTACCGGCCACGGGATGTTTAAAATTTCTGCAGACAGAAAACAAACAACACACCCGGGTGTTGTACCGAATAAGGTGATCTCTTCGCTTCAGTTCGACCGGGAACAACAATTGTGGATCAGTACACCAAACGGATTGTACCGTTACGACCCGGCCACCGGTAAATGTACCGGCTATGATGAACAAGACGGCCTGATCAGCAACGACTATAATTTTAAGGTTTGCGCCATTACCACATCGGGCGAGCTGTTTTTTGGTGGTAAAATGGGAATGGTTAGTTTTTTTCCTTCTGCGGTCACAACCACCGGGTCAACTAATGCGCCGGTGAAGATCACAGGCGTGCGCGTAAACGGAAAAGACATGACAGCTGCTGCCGTTGGAAAGCACCAGCTGGAACTGGCTTACTCGCAAAATAACATCGATATAAGTTTTACGATCCTCGATTTTGCCAAACCCAGCAGCCACAGGTTCAGGTACATGCTTAAGGGCTTTGACAAAAGCTGGCGTTACGCCGCCGCCGACCAGCCTGTAGCTACATACACAAACATACCGTACGGCAAATACGATTTCATCGTCGAGGGTTCATCAAACGGTATCAGCTGGAGCAGGCAAAAACAAACGATACCGGTGATCATACGTCCAGCCTTCTGGCAGCGGAAACTATTCCTAGTATTTATGTGCGTACTTCCCGCCGCCCTGATCGCCCTGATAATTTATAATCGCACCAGGGCACTCGTAAAACGCGAACGCGAAAAAAATGTAATAGAAAAACAGCTCGCCAGCCTGGAGCTAAAGGCATTGCAACTGCAGATGGACCCGCATTTCATTTTTAACGTTATCAATTCCATCCAGCATTTTATTCTCAGCAAGGATGAGGTTTCTACTAATGAATACCTGTCGCGTTTCGCAAGACTGATGCGGCTGTTCCTTGAATCTTCCAAAAGCAAATTTCTCCCGTTGGCCCAGGAGATCGAATTGATCGAACTCTATCTCTCTATCGAGCAAATGCGCTTCGATGACAAGTTCACGTATACGATAGAAACATCCTGTACAGATACGTCGAAAATATCAATTCCTTCCATGCTCATACAGCCTTTCGTGGAGAACGCGGTAAATCACGGCCTTGTCCATCGCGAGCTTCCGGGCAATTTGGTGATATCATTTATCCAGGAAGGCGATTGTATCCGCTGTATCATAGATGACAATGGTATTGGAAGGGAAAAATCCGCATTGATGAAAACTAACAGGGCACATAGATCAAGAGGCATGGAACTGATCGGGGAACGCATAAAGGCATATAATTTCATTTCCGAGAAGAAAATTGATCTTACCATAACAGACAAAAAACCGGCCGAAGGCACAACAGTAGAATTATTGATCCCGGTTGCTTTACAAAACGTTGAAATTGTTTTACCATGGTAAAATGTATTATAGTTGATGATGAACAAAAAAGCAGGCAGGCACTGGCCACCCTGTTAAAGCGCTACTGTTCAGATGTGCATGTTGTTGCGCAGGCAGGTAGCGTTAGCGAAGCCCTGGGCGTTTTGGAAAATGAAATAATTGACCTTGCCTTTCTCGATATTTCGATGCCTGACGGCACCGGTTTTGACCTGCTTGAAAAAACACAGGCAGGAAATTTTGCCGTGGTATTCATTACAGCCTATAACGAATATGCCCTCCAGGCCATTAAGGCAAACGCCCTGGACTATCTTTTAAAGCCAATTAACATCAGAGAGCTGCAGCAGTCGGTAGCAAAAGTGCGCGACAAGATGGGGACTGCACCGCAACAGAACATTCAGAAGCTTTTCGACGAGCTTCACAGGAAATATAACAGTGAAGGTAAAATTGCCGTGCCCGTAAACACCGGGCTGAAATTTCTGCCGGTAAAAACGATCATCCGGTTACAGGCGGAAGGCGCATACACCCGGATATTTTCCGAAAACGAGGCCTATGTGTTAAGTTCCCGGCCGCTGGGGCACTATGAACAACTCCTGCCCAATCGGCTATTTTTTCGCGCACATCATTCGCATATCATCAACCTCGGGTATATAAAAGAGTATCACCGTGGGGAAGGTGGTTACGTGGTGATGAGCGACGGTGTCGCCATCGACATCTCCAAACGAAGAAAAAAATCCTTTCTCGATCTATTCCAGGCTAAAGACGAAGCGTAAGCACAAGATCTCTTCAGCCGCTTATAAAGAAATTCCCACCATCCGTGCATGGTCCTGCCCGTTCGTAAAACGGCGCTTTGCCTGCCTGTTTATTATTGCCAGGTTTGTTATGCAATAAAGGCAAAGGGCGGAAGCTGAAAAGCCCTCAAGAGAGTAAGCGCCAAACTAAAAATTCTCTTTATGAAAGCATCACACATGTTGACGATCTTACTGAGCACGGTGGTTACCGGTGCCGGTGCACAGGTTAATAATAATGTCAATCTATCACCCGGTAATGCCGCTATGGGCGTTAACTACCCGATGGCCACACCCATTCCAGGCCATCCGACCATCCAGCCACAACTCAACATTTATTCCACAAGCGGTAATGCGGCTGTCGGCGGCGAGGCTTACATCAACTGCCGGCGTGAAGTGCAAAACGGCAATGGGGATTTTTTTGAAATACACAATGCAACCGGTGGATTGCCGCCTATTCCGGCAGGTTTTAACCAAAGTTCCTTTATTCCTACGTTAACAGGGTCTGCGTTTACGCATCGAAACGCGGCATTGCTGCTGATAAGTAATGTAGATGGGGCACAGGATGTAGTAAATACGTTCCCGTTAATGGATTTCGCTGCGACGCGCGGGTATGCAAGGCTGCAGGCGGGACCTCAAAATGTGCAGAGCCGTCCGCTCTTTGGCTGGAGAAACAATACGGTTACCCACATGCTCATGCAGGCAAATGGCAATCTGGGCATCGGTACCGGCACCACCGCTGCTACTGCACGATTGCACACTAACGGCACCGTAAGACACCAGAACCTACCTTTGGGCACAGGAAACGTGCTTACCATTGACGCCCAGGGCAACATTTTAAATACCAACACGCCATTCAACCCTAACCCCGGTATTCAGAATTCCTGCGTTACAACAAATATTATCCCTAAAGTTGTGAATGCAAACGGCGATCTGGTCTGCAGCCAGATATTCGATGACGGCGGAAGTGTAGGCATCAACACGACAGGACCATTCGGCTACGCAGGTGGCGGCGCCTGGGTGGCGGGTGCGCCTCTTCCCCAAATCGTAAGGCTTGATGTGGCCGGGTTGACACGTTCGGTATCTTTTGCCGCAACTTCTGATGCGAGATATAAAACCAATGTAGAGGAACTGAGCAATTCGCTCGAAAATGTAATGAAACTAAATCCCGTGTCTTATAACTGGGATGTAGCAAGATTCGCGGACAGGGGTTTTGATAACCTGGAACATACAGGCTTCCTGGCCCAGGAACTTGTTGAAGTACTTCCGACCTCGGTAATAAAAGATCAGAAAGGCGATTATGCTGTAGACTACAATTCGATAATTCCGGTGCTTACGCAAGCCATACAGCAACAGCAGGCGCAGATCGAAGATCTGAAAGAGCAGGTACAGCAATTAGTATCGGGCAAGTCTACTTCGGCAAACGACCTGGCACTAAGTGGAGTGGCTTTATACCAGAACACACCGAATCCATTTGGCCGTGAAACTTCTATCAGGTATTATCTTCCGTCAACCATCAACCAGGCATATATTTCTATTTTCGACCTGACCGGGAAAAAACTCCGCAGCTATGAACTTACTCAGCGGGGTGAAGGTTCTATAACAGTGACCAACGACGACCTCACGCCGGGCATGTACTTGTACACGCTTGTAGTAGATGGCCGCGAAGCCGACACAAAACGCATGATAGTAGGTGAGTAAAAGAACGATCAAAAAAAGCCCCGCAACTTGCGGGGCTTTTTTATCGAATGTTATTGCACTTGCAATTTGCCTGTCTGCACTTCTCCACCTGCCATTAGCTTGTACAAATACAAACCCGGAGACAACGAAGAGATATCGACCGGTATTGTATGATCGCCGGACGATGCGTTTGCCTTATGCCCACGTGCCACTGCACGGCCTGTTATATCGGCTATATCGATCTCAATACTTGCCGGCTGTTTCAATATCAGTTTAAAGTTTGCAGTTGTTGTCGCTGGATTTGGATAAACGATCACAGCAGCTAACTTCTGCTTAAGGTCATCGATGCCCGCGGGATCAAACACAACTACTTCAGAGCACACTTCATTATTTGTCATTACCGTATCTGCAATCGAATCTGTAGAGTTAAAAGGCGTAAAACGCAGGCAAATATCTTGTGGACCAGTAGGCCAGCCTGTCGAAACGCCAAAATTGAAACCAAAACTAGTCGAGTCGCCCGGCGCTATCTGGAACCCGCCGAGGGCAATAAAGGAAGCCGTGTCCGGAGGTGTGCCGAAGATTATCGGGAAGCCGTCCCAGATGATCTCATACTTTATCGAGTCAGTCGGTCGTAAAGTATCAGGGCCCATGTTGTACATCCATGCGCCTAGTGGAAAATTCACATCAACTTCAAGTGTATCGCCGTCGGCCGGCAACATATTACCTGCTTTAATGTCGATATAGCGCTGTGCGGAAACTTGAAACGCGGCAAAAGCCATGAAAATGAAAAGTAGAACTTGCTTTCTCATAAAGGACATTTTAGGTTAAAGGAGATATGGAAAACTGTCCTATAAACTTACAGAATTAATTAAAATAATTGTCCTTATGATTAAGTGATTATGACAAGTTTTTAACAATTCACCAGGTGCGGTGTGGAGAAAGTTTCTGAAGGTACCCATGTAGGATACCTGCGCTGAGAAGGTGGAGGAAAGAAACAGCAAGGGCCCTTTGCTGTCTTTGTTTCCCTATGACCTATTTCTCAATTAGTGTACAATAGTAAAGATGAGTGCTACCAGCAGGAGCAATACATAAAAGCCAAGAATGCTATACAATACTACGCGGTTGTTATGTTCAAACTTCTGTTCCATAATAGTGCGTTTATTAGATAGACAACAATCCGTTTGCCAATGTTGGCACAACACGCTGGAAATGACAATTCTATTATGCTTTTAACATGGTATTGGGGTAAATATCACAAATTGTTAAAGAACTGTGAGGAAAAAAGCCCTCGACGGCCCTCAACTGTAAATAGTTCCTATAGTAGCCCCGGATGCTATCGCTAAAATCGTGAAATTGATAATTTCACAGTCTATTTTCGCAGCCGATGTTGTATTTTCTTGGTTTGATAGCTTTGCTCGCTGCAGTGATCGCAGTCATTGTCCTTATAAAAAAAGAACCGGAAGAATAAATGAGAACTATAGAAACAAGTATAGAAACACCTGATGGCGTTGCAGATTGCATGATAGAACTGGAAGAAGACCGCTGCAACGTTACCATCCTTTACCCCAACGTCATCAACGGCTTCAGCAGGTCTGAGGTGTACTCGCACGACCTGATAAAAAACGAAAACGGCAAATACGGTTTCGACAGGACGCAGGACATACATCCCAAAATAGCGAGGCTGGAAGAGCAGATCGTGGGAAGCATACCAGGGGACATTTAATTGTTCTTCCGGTAAATGAACATCAATACCAGGATGATGACATTGGCAATGAGTGAGAAAGCGTTAGTTACGATCAGCGGCCAGTCATCTCGCATAATACCGTACCAGACCCAGAGTAACAATCCCGCCAGCAGCACGATAAGCATCCCCGCCGATACACCATTAGCTTTTTTCTCGCGAATGATCTTTATCAATTGCGGCAGCAAGGAGGTGCCGGTGAGCACCCCCGCAGCTATGCCTATCCATGATGCGGGAATATCCATTAACCTCATACCATAAAAATTATACCTTTTTGAACACCCGGTTTAGCAAAAATTAATTTAAGCTCCCGGTAAATAACGATCCCTGCTTGTTTAACAGGAAAATAATA
>CAMPKG010000165.1 GCA_946887085.1 uncultured Sphingobacteriales bacterium | reverse complement strand
CAACAGGTATGGAGCAAGCCAGCATAGCAGTACTTGACATGGCCGGTAAGGTTATCGTTAAACAGGTTGCTAATGGCAGCAAAGTACAGGTAGACCTCGGCAGCGTAGCACGCGCCATGTACATGGTAAATGTTACCAATGGCAGCGAAGTGTTCCGCACGAAAGTATCAGTACAATAATTATAATAACACCTGGTATTTTGAAAGCCCCCCGCGATTGCTGGGGCTTTTTTATGGAATGGCCCGCCGGTCGTATCTTTACAGCATAAATGCAGACTTTAAGAAATATACTCACCGGGATATGTTTATTGTTGCCATGGCTGATGAATGCGCAGGTGCCTGCCGGCGAGCAGCACAGGATACTCATCCTGCTCAACGGCTCTAAGGAAATGCTGGGCAAATGGTCGGAGAGTGAAAATAAATACCAGGTGTCAACCAGGCTGCTGTCCTCATTGGTCGACAGCCTGTATATGATAAACGAGGATGTGGAGTTTGGGCTGCGTGTGTATGGCCACCAGCATACTGTTGGCGAGCAGGATTGTTATGATTCGAAGCGCGAGGTGATGTTTAGTAAGGACACGCGCACACAGATGGCATTGCGTCTCGCCGATATCAAACCTAAGGGAATTGCTGCGATGAATTTTGCATTGAAAGAAGCGAACGAACTCGACATTGTTGCCACAGAAGATTATAAATACAGCCTTATCATAGTAACGGATGGGAGCATGCAGTGCACGGACGATATCTGCAACACTATGTTCGAGCTAAAAAAGAAAATGAAGTTCCGTCCTTATGTGCTGCTGGTGGGCGATAACGAAAGTTTTATGCCTGCACATGGTTGCATTGGCGAGTTTCTGCCTGTAAAAACCGAAAACAACATCAGGTATGCTATCGGAAATATCGTAAAGGAATACCGGAAGATATTGCCACCCAGGCCACCGGAAACAGAGCCGGTAAAAAGACAGCGTCCTCCCGAGGCGGACTGGGGAACAACACCAAAGCCCAAAGCCAAACCTGTGCAGCCGGCTGTGAAAAAAGAGGAAACGTTTGTCCTTGATACGCTGAAGACAGGGCGCGTTGCAGAAGCTGAGCCCGGGGCCGTGGTGGTCAGCAAAAATTCCCGCATCAAGGCAACCGATGGAAGGCCAGGAGGCGTGCGTTTCATGAATATCGCCCGCATCAACCATATCGCTGTAATAAATACCGACGATGCCGAGGGTGCCGCGGTAGATGTGTTCCCGGTAGGACTTGATGAATATAAGCTTGAGTTGAAACCCGGCAAATACAAGATCAATTATTTTCTCTATGGCCTGGCATTTTCAATGGATTTCGCCGTACATCCCGGCGAGGTCACTGATGTGTGGCTGGCACGATAAATACAAACAAAAGGCAGGTAGATCACCTGCCTTTTCGGTTGCCGCAAAAGATCAATGCGCTATGCTGATAACCCGGGAGGTTTGCCTGCCGTCAACATTTAGTTCTAAGGTATAGTTTCCTGAAGGCAGATCTGCAACATCGAGTTTTAGCATGCCATCATTGGTTGAAGCAGAACGGAGACTGCGGCCATCGAGACTCGTGATCACTGCATCAATGTTTTTATAAACACCATTGTAAGATGATATAGTCAGCGCATCATTCGCAGGGTTCGGATAAATATTCATTTGCTCGGCGAGCGGCAACACATCGTTCACATTATTCGGCAATACTTCTGAACGTACAATGATGCCGTTGGTAGACGTCAGGTAGGCGCGATTGTCGAAGAAACGTATCCTGCGATACTGGGCAAGCGCAGCTACAGTTGGCTCCTTTATCCAATTTTCACCACCATCGGTGGTTTTGTAAATGACACCGGCGCCGGCGGCAAAACCCAGCGTTTGATTTAGAAAGTTCATAGTGAGCAGCGTAGAGGCAACGGTTTTGCCTGTCGCTGTCCAGTTCTGTCCGCCGTTTGTGGTTTTGAATACTTTGCCCGCGTTGTCGATCATGATGCCATTGTTAGCATTCCAGAAATGGGTGCCTGCCATACCCATCGTGTGGGTGTATATAAGGTTCCACGATTTGCCGCTATCTGTGGTTTTTACCAACGTCCTTGCGCCAAAAAGATCTGCACGCCCATAGCCTGTTTGCGCATCAACAAACTGTACGTAATCGATGGCGGTGGTATCAAGGCAGCCCAGGTCCGCTGAGTCAATTGATGTCCATGTATGTCCGCCATCGAGTGTTCGGTAACACTGGCCGCTGAAGAACTGGTCGTGCGCATATCCCGCAGCAACGGCAATTTTATCGGACAAAAAATGCATGTCGCTGATACCACTGTTGTCGAAGTCTTGTAAAAACAGGTTCCAGTTCTGTCCGCCATCAGTTGTGCGGTACAGTGCTGTGATACTGCCAAATCCACCGACGAACCCGGTATCGGCGTCCTTGAAAACGATGGTTTTGAATAGTTGCCCGGGGTTGTACGGTATCAGGTTCCAGTTCTTGCCACCATCATCGCTTTTCAGCCAGTGGCCCTGGAAATTGCTGAAAGTATATCCCACAGCAATGATCCGGTCGCCATGAGCGTGAATGTCAAACAGGTCGAGACCGGTGTAGCCGTTGGTTAGTTTGGTCCACTGGGCAGTTGCCGCGTTGGCAGCCATAAGCAGGATGAGCAATAAAGTTTTTGTACGCATGGATGTTTTTTCTCAAAACAATCTCATACGGTGTACAACAAAAAATAACAATTCTTAACAAAACTTAAATGGTTCATTTTCTGCAAATTATTGACATGCACATGACCACCGGATAACCCAAGTGTGACAATGGGGTGATCTTTTTCTCCCCCTTCCGCACGAAACCCATGGTTTACAGGCACAGTTTTAGGATATTAGAGGTAAGAATGGCTGAGTTTATCAAATACACGGAACAGGCATCTGACTACCGCCACCTTGAGGATATGTCAATAAGCGAGATACTGACCAACATCAATAGGGAAGATATATCCGTACCTCTTGCAGTAGAAAAAGTGCTGCCACAGATCGAGGCGTTAGTAACGGTTATCGCTGAGCAAATGCTTTCAGGCGGCCGGTTATTTTACATCGGCGCGGGCACCAGCGGCAGGCTGGGCATAATAGACGCCAGTGAGTGCCCGCCAACATTCGGTGTACCCCAAAGTTTAGTGGTTGGCATTATAGCGGGTGGCGAGGACGCTATTATCAAAGCCGTAGAAGGAGCTGAAGATGATACAGAACAGGGATGGCAAGACCTGCAGAACCATTCCATAACAGGGAAAGATATTGTAGTAGGCCTGGCTGCAAGCGGTACTACACCTTACGTGATCGGGGCGTTGAAGCAATGCCGCGCCAATGGTATTACCACAGGTTGCATTGTGTGCAACCCCGGCAGCCCGGTTTCAGTTGAAGCCGACTATCCTGTGGAAGTAATTGTAGGGCCTGAATTCGTAACAGGCAGTACCCGCATGAAAAGCGGCACCGCACAAAAGCTGGTGCTGAATATGATCTCGACCACGGTGATGATACAGTTGGGCAGGGTAGAGGACAACAAGATGGTGAACATGCAGCTGACCAACGAAAAACTGGTAGACCGCGGCGTGCGCATGCTGATGGAGCGCTTGAAGATGAAGGATTATGAACAGGCCAAAAAACTGTTGCTGCAATATGGCAGTGTTAAAAAAGCAATAGAACAATACAGGAAATAACCCATGCGCTTTTATTTAGAGACCGAACGCCTTATACTTCGCGATATGCTGCTTTCAGATGACGCAGGGATACTTGATCTGGATTCTGACCCGGATGTGCACCGGTACCTGGGTGGAAAGCCGATCAAAACGATAGAGGAGGCCCGCAGCGGCATTAACTATATATGCGGCCAGTACGAAAGAAATGGTATTGGCAGGTGGGCTGTGATCGAAAAAGCTACAGAAGATTTTATAGGCTGGGGCGGTATCAAGTTCGTCAACGACGATGTCATCAACGGCCGTAGTGATTTTCACGATATCGGGTATCGCTTCATAAAAAAATACTGGGGCAAAGGCTATGCTACAGAGGTAGCAAAAGCCAGTGTACATTACGCATGGAATGATCTAAAGCTTCCTAAAATATATAGCTGGTCTGATGCAGGGAATAAGGCCTCGCACAAGGTGTTGCAAAAAGCAGGGTTTCGCCTGCTGGAAGAGTTCGACTATCATGGAGCGCCGCATGTATGGTTTGATATGGAGCGGCCTACCTCGTTACCGTAAACCGCATGGTCTTCACCTCATCGCCACGCTTCACCCGCAACAGGTACACGCCACTTACCACGTTCTCCGGTAGAGATATACTAATTCCCCCTTTGTAGGGAGCTAGGGGGATGTCGAGGCTGTACACAACCTGCCCCACCACATTCACCACCTCAACAGAAATATGTCCCCCTCTTGAGGGGGTAAGGGGGAGGGATAATATGAACTTCCCATCATTCGGATTGGGATACAAAGCGCATTGATCCGGCTTAACATCATCTATACCCGTGGGGAAGTTTACCACTATCTCGTTGCTTATCGCAGTTTTAGGTGAGGCGCAGGAATCACTACTGGTAACCTGGCAAGTTATTTTATCATAAGGATGCAGTCCCGATACCGACCAGTTGGCATTTATTGCTCCGCCCTGCGCTGCACCATTGCGGCGCCATTGATAAGTGGGGGTACTGCCGCCGTTGGTCACGAGCGCATTAAAATTGTTCAGCACACCCGGCTTTGCAGGGCTGGGGTTTGATGTGATGGTAACTAGTGGTTTCGTTGCTTTGATAATGGCATTTACAGTGTCCGATGAACTACACCCGCCGAGCGATGCAAAAACAATATAGTCGCCGGAGTCCGCAGGCTTTGAGGTATTGATGATCGGATTTTGCAGTGTGGACGTAAAACTTCCGGGCCCGATCCAGTTCCAGCTAACACCCGGTGTAGATGTGCTTGCACCAAGAATAAAGAATGCGCCGGCGCATATCGGAGTGTTGGATAAGGCTACCGGTTTAGCGGGTTTGATATTTACTGTCACGGCTACGGTATCTTTTGATATGCATCCGTTATTATCTGCAATTACAACATAATCACCTGCCGCCGCGGTGCCTGCATTTGTAATGTTGGGGTTTTGGTCAGTTGACGTAAAACTACCCGGCCCTGACCAGCTCCATGTCACGCCTGGGATATTACCAACCGATAGTTTGATACTGTCGCCTTCGCATACAGGAAAATTGACTGCTGCCTGCGGCTTGGGTGGCACGGTTGATATTTTTATATCAAACCCGTTGTCGATAGATATGTGCGCCGGCTGACTGCTCACAACGCGAATGCGATAACCATTGCCGTTGGCAACTGAAGCCGGGATGAGCACTTTGATACTACCTCCTGTTTGCGCAATGACAGAACCAACGTTGGTTGGTGAACTGAAACTACCCGAAGCGTTGGACAGTTGTATCGTAAAAGCATTTCCTGCCAGCATGGATACCGACGAGCCAAAGAAGAGTAAAACGGAATCGCCCTTACATAGCGATTGGGGTATAGATGAGGTTTGCAACAAATAAACCGCGGCGTCGCTGTTGTAGCAGGTGATAAATCCATCGGACAGGCCGGCATGTGATGTTTGGTGGCTACCAGCCGTTGCAATTCCTGAAGTGCTGCCTGTATTACCGGTCACAAAAATGCGACCGGTTATGCTATAGTTAATTCCATGACTCACTTCGCCCGCAGTTCCGCCAAGGTAGGTTCCCCAAAATTGAGAACCGCCCGTGGTAAAGCCTGCGACAAAGGCATCACTGCCTCCACTCATGCTGGTTTGGGTTGCGGCTGTGGTGGCAATCCCGGACGTACTAATTGTGAATCCTGAAACGTATAATTTGCTATCAGCTCCGAAGAAAGCAGAAAGTATATAATCAGACTGGCTTCCGCCAAAATAAGTTGCCCAGGTCCTGCCACCGTTTGTATTGAATTTTACGACCAGGCCATCATTTACGTTACCGGCCAGCGATGTTTGGTGGGCGCCTGCTGTTGCAAGGCCTGGCGACCAGGAATATCCCGCAGCGTAGGCATTGCCCAATGGATCAGCGGTGATCGTATGAAAAACATCATTGGCAGTGCCACCGTAAAATGTCCCCCAAAGCTTAGCACCTGCAGCGCTGTATTTTACTGCGAAACCATCGGTCAGGCCTGCGCCGGTTGGCTGGAATGATCCCGTGGTGCTGATGCCGGTAGCAGAGCTATAGGTTGTCCCGCAGCCGTAAATATTTCCGGCTCCGTCGCACGCAAGGTCTTCTATCAGCCCATGTCCTATCCCGAGATAAGTGCCCCACTGCCTTACACCAGCCGAATTGAACTTTGCTACAAAGCCGCTCCCGACATTACCCGTAGTTTGCGCCGCTCCTGTAGTCGCTATGCCGGTTGCCGCACCGGTTGAACCGCCGAAAATAACATTCCCCTGTCCATCTACTGTTACGGCTCGTCCATAAGTGTACTCGCTTGTAGCCGTAAAAGGCGTTCCGCTGTAATAGGTTGCCCAGCTACGCTGCCCTTGCGCATTAAATTTCACCAGCAGCCCATCTTCAATTCCGAAAAAACCGGTTTGATGTGCACCTGTAGATGCCAAACCACTATTGCGGGTTTGTCCCGCCGCATAACAGGAACCGTCAGGCCCGGCAGCACAATCATAAAAATGATCGCTCAGTGAACCGCCGTAGTAAGTGCTCCAGATGCGTGCGCCCGCTGCGTTGAGCTTGACGATAAATGCATCGGCATTGGCGGAATAAGTTTGCTGAAATGCGCCGGTAGTAGCTATATTGGTTGAACTGGATGTTCTACCTGCCGTGAACACATTCGCTGCTGTGTCGCTGGTAACGCTTTCGAACTCATCCGAGCTGATGTCCCCATAATAGGTACTCCAGGCTAAAGTGGGATCTATTATGTAATTATTGTTGCCAGCTTCAAGGTTAAAGCTCAGCACGTTCCTGTCGAGAGTATACGAAGAGGGAATTACTTCTCTGTTATCTGTCCGGTAGCAATATGGCCTGCCTTCTGTAATGCGGCCCATCGGTGTTTCAGCTTCAAGCTCACCATTGTTGATGCGTAGGGAAGTTGCACCATTATATCTTAACCTGATGATACCCGCATCAGCGCCCGCGTGTACCACAAAATCGTATTTCAGTTCATTGTTTTTGCAGTACAGAACCCAGTCAATTCCGGGGTAAATATTTTTATACACAATGCGGTTAAAACTGCCTGCACGTGCGCCATCAGGACATTGCGGTAAATAATAGTATTCATAGTACGTCTGTTCTTCTTCTTTTATGCAAACGGCTTGCTCGTTAGCGTCAACCAGTTCCACGTCCATTCGATATGTTTCAACAGTGACGTCATCATCAAATGTGTGTTTGCTACCCGGTAGACCCGCAGTCCACGTTTTTGCGGAAACAACTTTTGTCCATTGATAATGAATGGCACCCTGGCCGATAAACACTGTCATACCCGGCGTTTCCAGTTTGGCATCAATATCGTTTCGCGGATTACCGTATTGGTCGGTAACTTCCCCTTTGTTCTCTAAAAACGATAGAGGGCGGGACTGTCCTAACGCTGATAATTCGCGCCCGTAACCGATGTAGGAA
>CAMPKG010000164.1 GCA_946887085.1 uncultured Sphingobacteriales bacterium | reverse complement strand
GGTAAAGGTGTACGTTACTCAAATGAGATCGTACGTCGTAAGGCAGGTAAAGCAGCTGGTAAGTAATTCAATTGATCGTCACCTGCTTAAACGGGTGACACTCGATTATGCAAAAACAAATAAAACACTCCGGTAGCTCTCGCCCAGGCGGGAAGCCCGTAAAACTTAGATAAAATGGCACTTGATCAAAAAGTAATCCGTCGTCAGAAATTGCGTTGGCGCATCCGTACCAAGATCAGTGGTACTGCACAAAAGCCTCGTCTTTCTGTATTTCGCAGCAATAAGGATATCTATGCTCAGCTGATAGACGATGCTACCGGCACTACGCTGGCTTCAGCAAACTCCCGCCAGAAAGATATCGCTGCACAGAGCGGTAACAAATCAGAAAAGTCTGTACTGGTAGGTAAAGCACTCGCAGAAAAAGCAAAAGCTCTTGGTATTGAAACCTGCGTATTTGACCGTGGAGGTTACCTGTACCATGGCCGGGTAAAAGCTATAGCTGATGGTGCACGCGAAGGCGGATTGAATTTCTAATATTGTTTAACTTTTTCTTTTTCGAATAATAATGGCGAAGACAACATATAATCGCGTAAAAGCCGGAGACCTGGAACTGCATGAAAAGGTAGTGTCTATCAACCGTGTGGTAAAAACCACTAAAGGTGGCCGTGCGTTCAGCTTTTCTGCTCTTGTAGTGGTAGGCAATGGTAACGGTGTAGTAGGACATGGCCTTGGCAAAGCAAAAGAGGTGCAGGAAGCCATCACAAAAGGCATCGACGATGCCAAGAAGAACCTGATCAAGGTTCCGGTGATGAATGGTACTATCCCTCACGACCAGTTTGCCAAAGAAGGCGCTGCGAAAGTATTGATCAAACCAGCTGCTCACGGTACAGGTGTGATCGCCGGTGGCAGCATGCGTGCTGTACTTGAGGCTGCAGGTATTACCGACGTGCTTTCTAAGTCCTTAGGTTCTGCAAACCCGCACAACGTGGTAAAAGCTACTTTCTATGCTTTGAGCCTGCTGCGCGAGCCGGTACAAGTTGCCAGGCACCGCAACGTTAACCTGAAGAAAGTATTCAACGGGTAATCAATTCCCCGAGAGGGTTTTTGAGTTTTGAATTTTAACTTTTGAATTATTAATAGCGTCATGGCTAAGATCAAAATAACACAAACTAAAAGCGGCATCGACCGCCCTGAGCGCCAAAAGCGTACGCTGGTGGCACTGGGCCTGCGCAAAATGCATGCTACAGTTGAAGTAGAAGCTACACCACAGATCATTGGTATGGTTAAGGCCGTACATCACCTGGTGAAAGTTGAAGAAGTAAAATAGTTTTTAACCGATTTGCGAGCGGTTTTACATTCCGCGCAAGTTCAAAAATGGTAAATAATGCAACTCCACAATCTTAAGCCTGCAGAAGGCGCAGTTCACAAGACAAAACGCGTTGGTCGCGGTGAAGGTAGCGGTCATGGAACTACTGCTACTAAAGGTAATAAAGGTCAGCAGGCACGTACCGGTTACCAGCAGAAGAAAGGTCACGAGGGTGGCCAGATGCCTATCCAGCGCCGCATGCCAAAACGCGGTTTCAAGAACCTGAACCGTATCGATTACAAAGTGTTCAACCTCGGCCAGATCGATTACCTGATCGAAAAATACGACCTGAAAGAATTTTCACTGGACAATCTCTATATCAATGGCCTTATCAATCGCACCGATGCAGTTAAGATACTGGGTAGCGGTGAAGTAAAAGCTAAGATCGCCTTCAAAGTAAACCGCATCAGCGGCAAAGCGAAGGAAGCGATAGAAGCAGCCGGTGGTACTGTAGAGCTTATCTAAAATACCTCATATCGAAAAGACGCATTTGGATAAGTGCGTCTTTTATCGTTTATTCGCATTTCTATTTTTGATTGATTAACAACAGTTCCAGTGAAGAAATTAATTGAAACGCTTAAGAATATTTGGAGCATCGAGGAACTCCGTAAGCGTATCCTATTTACTTTGTTACTAGTAGCCATCTACCGTATAGGTTGCTATATAACCCTGCCCGGCATCAACCCCAACCTGTTAGCACTTGAAGGCTCTAAAGAAGGCCTTCTTGGACTTTTCAACATGTTTGCCGGCGGTGCATTCAGCCGCGCGTCTATTTTCGCGCTGGGTGTAATGCCCTATATCTCGGCATCTATCTTCATGCAGCTTGCCGGTATCGTGGTGCCACAGATCGCCAAAATGCAGCGCGAAGACAGTGGACGTAAAAAGATCAATCAATATACCCGCTACCTGACCGTGCTGGTGACAGCGTTCCAGGCAAGCGCTTACGTAGCTTACCTGCAGTCGCAAACTGCCGGTGCTATCGTACAGGAATTTCCTCAATTCCTGTTCTGGCTGTCGACTGTAGTTGTTCTTACCGCGGGTACACTGTTCGTTATGTGGATGGGTGAGAAAATAACTGACAAAGGCATTGGTAACGGGGTGTCACTGATCATCATGGTTGGTATCTTCGCCCGCCTTCCGGAGTCTCTTTTTCAGGAGTTTGCTGCCCGTAACCTTGGCGGCGGCGGCGGTCTGCTGATATTCCTTATCGAGATGGCGGTATTCATTGCTGTGATCGTAGGCCTTATCCTGCTCACACAAGGTGTACGTAAAATACCCCTGAACTACGCACGCCGTATTATAGGCAGCACCAATGCGGCAAAAGAAGTTTCAGGCTCTCGCGATTTCATTCCTTTGAAAGTGAACTCTGCCGGTGTGATGCCTATCATCTTTGCTCAGGCTATTATGTTCATTCCTGCTACAGTCGTTGGTTTTGCACAAAACGAAACAGCGCAGGGTTTTGTAGCCGCGATGTCTGATCCTCAAAATCTTTGGTATAACATCGTGTATGCAGTGCTTGTAATTGCGTTCACCTATTTCTACACGGCCCTGATATTTAACCCGACCGAAATGGCGGATAACCTGAAGCGTAATAACAGCTTTATTCCTGGTGTAAAACCCGGTGAGCCTACTGCTGACTATATTGCGACTATCATGGACCGCATCACATTGCCAGGCGCATTTTTCCTAGCCATCGCAGGTATCCTCCCTGGTATCGCTGGCCTGCTGGGTGTTACCAGTGGTTTTGCATCATTCTACGGTGGTACTTCAATGCTGATCGGTGTGGGTGTAATTCTTGATACTTTACAGCAAATAGAAAGCCATTTGCTGATGCGCCAGTACGACGGTCTGATGAAAAGCGGTCGTATCACAGGTCGCCAGCAGCCGGCTTCTGTGTAGATTGAATTTGTGTTATGATACATATCAGAACAAAAGACGAAATTGAGTTAATAAGAAAAAGTGCTTTAACGGTAACCGCCACCTTAACCGAGGTGGCTAAATTTTTAAAGCCGGGCATCACCACGCTGTCTATCGATAAGATGGCAGAGCAATTCATTCGCGATAATGGTGGTGTTCCTTCGTTCAAAGGTTATGGGCCCTCCTATTCACCATTTCCTTTCTCTCTCTGCATTTCGGTAAATGATGTAGTTGTTCACGGCTTTCCCAGCGATTATGAGCTGAAGGATGGTGACATTGTATCTGTTGACTGCGGTGTTTATATGAACGGTTTCCATGGCGATCATGCCTATACTTTTGCAATAGGCAATGTTGATGCGGAAGTAATAAAGCTGATGAGCGTTACTAAAGAGGCATTGGCAATGGCAGTTGATAATGCAAGGGAAAACAACAGGGTTGGTGATATTTCGTTCGCGGTTGAGAATCATACCTCACGCAATCATAGTTATGGAGTAGTACGTGAGCTGGTAGGACATGGCGTAGGTAAGAAACTGCATGAAGATCCGCAGGTGCCTAACTACGGCCGTCGCGGAGATGGCAAACGCCTGAAAGAAGGTATGGTGCTGGCAATCGAGCCTATGATCAATCTCGGTACGCACAAGGTATTCACACTTGAAGATGGCTGGACCGTAAAAACAGCCGATGGAAAACCTTCTGTGCATTATGAGCATACTACAGCTGTAAGGAAGAATAGGGGAGAGGCGCTTTCAAACTTTGCGCCCATCGAGGCAGCAGAGGTTGCTAATCAGGAACTGAATAGTTCGCACCACGCATCCGCTGAGGTTACTGCATAAAACTAATTGAAGCCTCCAGTCAGGGGCTTTTTGTTTACAAATACCGTACTACGCGGCGTTGTATGATACGCTAACAGTCGAAGACTCCAGGATTTTCATCAGCACTTCTTCTTCACTGCTCAGAACAATATCATCGGGGCAATTTACTTTTTCGATCTTATCAAGATACTTTCCAAGCGTGTTGTTTGTGTAATGTTCGAGTATGAAAGGATGTACATAGTATTTTTTGCAAACAGTACGCGTATTGCCCAGCTGCTTTGCCACTGAGTCGAGCACCTGGACAATATTTCTTTTTATCTCAGTGACTTTTTCTGCCGTGCCGATCTCCTTGAATGCGGTGAGCGCGTGTAACGAGCCTGCCCAGGTACGAAAGTCTTTTGCTGTAAAATTATCGCCGCTTATTTGCCTGATGTAGTTATTGATCATTCCCGAGTCGATGGGCCTGCGCTCGCCATTGTCGTTGATGTATTGAAACAATTCTTTTCCGGGAATATCCAGGCATTTTTGAATGATGTTAGCCAGCTTCCGGCTTTTTAGCGTAACGTTATGGTAAACCCCTTTCTTGCCTTTAAAGCTGAATTGCACTTCATATCCATCTACCTTCACATGGCGGTTCTTCAATGTGGTCAGTCCGAACGATCAGTAGAGCTTTTCATATTCACTGTTGCCAACGCGTATGCAAGTGCATTGCATGATCGACACGGCGGTAGCCAGTATTTTCTCCTGGGGTAAGCCGGGTAAAGCCAGGTCTTTGCGGAGTTGCTCGCGAATGCGAGGTAGTGCTTTGCCAAAGTCGACTAGTTGCGAGTACTTACTGTGGTTACGGAGTTCGTTCCACAAAGGATGATACTTGTATTGCTTGCGCCCCAGTTTGTCTTTACCGGTTACCTGTAAGTGACCGTTTGGAAAGGGACATATCCATACTTCCTGCCAGGCGGGCGGTATCACGAGCCCTTTTATCCGATCTAATTCCTTCTTTGATGTGATCGTTCTTCTTCCAAGTTTGAAAATGAAGTTATCACCATCTTGCTGCCTGGTAATGCCCGGCTCAGTATCATTTACATATACCAGGTTGATCGCTGTTGCGGTTTTCATGCCGTCATTTAACAATCCCTTTAGCTTGCGCCTTGTCAATGTCACCTGTGCCGTTTCCATAAGTCTGCCTCCAATCAATGCGTAAAATTTCGTGCCCGATGTTTAACTGTCTGAACACCATGGGTATCGAATGGTATCATTATTTTGTAGTATGTCACGATATGAGAACGGCTATTGTATTGGGAGCTACAGGATTGGTTGGTAAACAACTGTTGCGTCAACTATTGGCAGATAAAAGGTTTGTTAAAGTTAAAGTGTTTGTACGCCGTAACACCGGCCTCGCGCACAGTAAGCTCGAATCATATGTGGTAAACTTCGACAATCCAGTGCTCTGGCAACACCTGGTAACGGGTGATGTTTTGTTTTCAACCCTGGGTACAACATTAAGAAAGGCAGGTAGCCAGGAAGCCCAGTATAAAGTGGATTATACTTATCAATACCAGATGGCTAAGATAGCTGTTGAAAACGGTGTAAAAATATATGTACTTGTGTCCGCTGCCTTCTCAAGTCCTGATGCAGGTGTTTTTTATTCACGAATAAAAGGAGAGCTCGAGCGTGATGTTGCAAAGCTTGCATTCAAAAGCATCCATATCATCAGGCCTGGGGTCCTTTCCGGTCGTCGCGAAAAGACCAGGTGGGGAGAAAAACTTGGGGCGGCAGGCTCACGATTAGTTTCCCTTTTACCCGGATTAAAAAAATATCGTCCTGTCAAAGATTTAGAAGTTGCACGAGCAATGATCAACGCATCAATGTCTTCAAGCAACGGGATGCACACCTATACCCTGGGCGAGGTGGCAGAGTTAGCGAAAAAATGATCAGGTAATATTTTCCTTCTTTTTTCCGGCAAATATCATAAGCATCAAGCCCATCAATACCATAACAACCGAAATGATCTCAGCTTGTGTTGGATGAAGAAAGCCCCAATCGTACTTAAAGTTTACCCTGATCTTTTCAACAAAAAATCTTTCAATACCGTTGAAAATAAGATAGAGACCAAACATCTGCCACGCATACTTTAATTTCTTACGCAGGCTCCAGAGAATTGCAAAAAGGATCATACAAGCAGCGAACTCGTACAGCGGAGTGGGGAACACTCCAGCCGGCAATACCGCACAGTAATTCCCTGTACAATTCGCGATGGTCATTCCTTCGTTGTTTACATTGTGTGCATAATTCATCGCAAACATCCAGTCGGGTAGCCAGTTGGGTGCCGGCGCGTATTTATGCGGCACCGTTGCACCAAAGTTTGCGGTAAAATATTGGTTGAAGTCTTGTACCCGTTGTTGAAATTCAGTCAGTGATGCGGTGCGCAAAGTTCCGTCGGGGTCTGTGATGTAGGCGCTGTTAAATATGCCCCAGTCACCGTCACCGGCGAAATGACATCCGAGACGGCCGACACCATAAGCAAGCATCAATGCCGGGGCAGCGGCATCACAGAGATGTTTGAAAGGAATATTGTGCTTGCGTGAGTAATACCATAAGGCGAGCGTTGCAACGATAAGGCCTCCGTAAAACGTAAGTCCGGATGATGATAAAAGGCTTTCAAGAGGGTTAGCTATGAAATCATCCCAGGTTTCAAATGCGTTAAAGATCTTAGCGCCCACCAGCCCGCCAATAGCAGCGATGATAACTATCTCACCAATACGCTGATGCGGATAGGTAACAACTCTTTTTTTCTCTGGTTGGGCGAGCGCCTGTTTCTTTTTTTCAGTGTATTTGCTATAGCCCATCAGTAACGCGCCAATGATGCCAACGAAGAAATTGCCCTGTATGGAAAACAGGTATCCCATAGGGTTGGGGGCGATCTCGGCGGAGTTACCGAAAAAACCGCCCACTTTATAACCGATGACAAATCCGAGTACTGCAGCCCACAAAAGATCGGTTGCGGTTGCCGGATGACCAATTTCGATGGTTGAAAACTCAGGTTGTAAAAGACCCTGTTCCTCTTTTCTTTTTAATTCTCGTGTCAACACCCACGCGGCTCCTAAAAATGATAATGCGACGAGAAAGCCAAAAGTTTTAAAGATGCTCAGCCATTCAGGCATTTCTGTGCCGAAAAGGCTTTGTAACAGGTACTGAAAATCAGGATACATAATTGCGCGTAAATGTAAGAAAGTTCAGATTGTCTCTTTCGAATTATTGGGCATTCAATTTCAGATAGTTGTTGCGAGGAAACGTTTTTTTACTACATTTGCAGCCTTCAGGGTCGCGTGGCCGAGTGGCTAGGCACAGGTCTGCAAAACCTTCTACAGCGGTTCGAATCCGCTCGCGACCTCCAAAGCCTTCAACAGTACGTTGAAGGCTTTTTCTTTTTTGTAAAGCGGCCATTATATCATCTTTAAAATTGAATTGGTTTATTGCATAATTCGAGTTTTTTGACCTAATTTTGGTGCCTGTTTGAGGGCCTCTTTGGCGCTTCACAACTATCATATATATATAAATATTAATC
>CAMPKG010000163.1 GCA_946887085.1 uncultured Sphingobacteriales bacterium | reverse complement strand
TCCATATTTTTGCTGCCCGCGGTAAAAGCTGCGGAATGACGGTTACCTCTTTTTTATGAGATTTTAACGTCGATAAGTTCTCCGAAATACTGGGCGAAAGCCAAACTATATTAGCGTTAGCTATTATCCTGATCTCAAAGAACGGCCTTAATTAAGAATCATCAGTGGATATAATGCTTCGCTTGCGATAAAGCGCAGGCGTAGTATTTGATGAATGGGTGCATGGCCGTACCTTGAGATCAGTGCTACCAACCTGCGCCCATTATTTTTCTAACAGCCGCACCAGACCGGTATGTTTTCCACAATTTTTGTAATACAACGGCGGTTTTGTTAGATTGCATATGAAAACTTGCTGCTTGTAATAGAACAGCAACAACCCTGGGGGGATATATATGAGAGCAGAATCACTCACACTGGCAGAGGCTTCGGCAGTTTGCCTCAAGCACCAATTCCTGGTAGGTCATGCACTGACTACCGAACCTACGGATATCAGCATCATCGAATGCGTGATGGTTGTTCCGCATGACGACGTCAAAAAATGGCTATTTGCCCATCAATATCTTGAAGGCGTGCAGCCCGCGATTTCCGGAGATATGTACGCCTGTCCTTGTTATGACGTTATCCTCCTCGCCCGTTACAGATCTGACAACAGCAGGGTATTATATACTGACCTCGACTGCTACCTGGAAAAGAAAGCTGAATTGAATTTGACGGTCGAATAAACAACGGCTCAGTTCGGATTTACCCTGATGGTGTTTGATGGCATCGAATCCGGGATGATCGATGGCACTTCATCTTCTTCATAAAACTCAAAAGCCCTCCGGAGTATTTTATCGAATGACACCCGCTGGATGATCATGGTGTCTTTGAAGTTGTTCATCGTTGCATAAAACCTGTCTGAGTCAAATCCTTCCGGTGTTTGCGGATCGGGGGTATCCAGGTTTTTACTTCTTTGATCCTGGCGCATCCAGAATATTTCTACGTGTTGTTTCCTGCCTTTTTTATCTGCGACCTCGAGTATACATCGTTTGGGAGCACTGGCAATGATAGAATCCAGGCCGGGAGCCCCATTCAGAAATCCTTCGCAATTCACCCACCCAAAATATTTTGTGTAAACCGAAACTCTTCTTTTATTTAATATTTTTCCCTGCGTAAGCGATGGATCGACCTGCACGTCAAACTCTTCGTCCGAGACCCGGTTGATCACAAAACTATTCAGGTTTTCATCCTCGTGAACATATTGGAGGCTGACAGTTTGCAGTTGGTCGGCAGGAACAGCAAAAACGGTACGGTCGCGCCAGTCTTTAAACTCTGTACTGTACCTGGGTGTCAGGTAGCCCTGAAATCCAGGTATCTGCACTACGTAAGACTTCTCTGCGCCCTCCATCAGCATATAGCTGCCCGCATCGGCGCCCACCTGGCCGCCTACGTAGAAGATCCGCATGGGTTTGTCGTTTTTGCCATAGAGCTCTACTTTAATGCCCGATGCAGCAAGGTCTTTTACAACCAGGTTATGAATATTATCAGCAACAGGGCGCATGGCATCCTGGCTGGCTAGCGTAGTAAGCAGGTTGTTGATCGAGGAGCGCAGGGCGGGGTGTTCATTATTCAGGCGCCACCCGTCGCTTTCACGCTGCAGTAATATCGATCGTCCCCTTTTATCCGCCAGGAATATCTTATAAATACCGGCGGTATCTTTTACCCTGAAGTCTGCCTCCCCTGCACCAAAACTATTCTTGTCGCTGAAGATGAAATACCAGACCCCGATCCCGAGGATCATCAGCAGCACTACGTATAATATCGTTTTATTCATTGATCGGTTTCTTTATGCTTTTTTCTCATAGCGACGTTTGCGGAAGAAGAGGTAGCAAGAAGCAAATATCAGTACAAGAACAATAGGAAGCCCAATGTTCAAAACCTGCCATTTTATCTTTTCCGCCTTTACACGCCCCCCATCCAACAGCCTGAGGCGCGAATCTTTGGAACGTGCTTCCAGGATCCCTGAATTATCGGTCAGATATTCGAGGCAGTTAAGTATGAACGATTTGTTTGAAAAAAGTTCTTTAGTGAATCTCCAGTATCCCATTTCCATCGGTCCCATCGATTCGGTGAAATCGTTTTCCAGCATATCACCGTCGGCAATTACAATCATGGCGGTAGCACTGTCTGCTTCAGGTTTGAATGGGCGTTTGATCGAATCGCGCAGGACCTGCAGGAAACTTGGCGCCAGCCTGTTTTGAAATACTGACTTGAATTTCCCTTCCAGTAGCACTGCTACGGGTTGGGAGGGCTGGCGGAACATTTCAGGACGAGGTGTATACTGGACCATAGCCAGGCTAATACGCGCCGGGGCTGCTGTGACCCTGCTGTATTTTGAGGAGCTAAGCAGAACCGTCTTTTTGATATCGGGGTTTGCCATCGTGTCAATACTGTTTACAAACTGGCCGGATATCTCACCCATGTTGTTGACTATAGGGTGCCTTGATTCAGGACTGAACAAAGGGAAATATATCCATGGGCGCAGCTCTATCTGTGGACTGTTATTGATCATGCCCACAGTAACCGGTATCGGCAGGCATTGCATATCTTCTACCAGCTCCGGATTTATTCGCACACCATATTTGAAGAGCTGGTCGTCGAGATTCAGCCCGTAGTCCATAGCAAGAAATTCCGGCGACTTCTGCTGCCCTGTGGCCATCTGCATGCTGTCCATGGATGCGCGCAACGACTCAACGGCCCACAAGACTTTACCACCGGTCATTATATACTGGTCGATCTTATATTTTTCTTTGTCGTCAAGTGGTTGGGTGGGTTTATTGATGATGACCGCCTTGTATGTCGGCGAAATGTACAGGCTGTTGACCAGGTCGATGGTGTCTACGGTATATTGTTTTGCAAGGCTGGTCAGGAGATCATAGGTGCGCATATTGAGGGACTCTCCGTGGCCCATGATGTAACCTATACCCGCTTTTTCCGGCTGGCGCAGTTTGTTGATGGCGCTAGCAAACTTGTACTCAAGTGTTGATTCCGAATAATTGAGCACTTCCAGCGATGTCAAACCAAGCTTATTCTCCAGCAAGCGAACAGGCGCTTCCTTTCCTTTATACTGTACCAGAGCGTACGGGAAAATAATCTTCTCGGCATAGCCTTCTTCTATGTCATTCACTTCGAGATTGACAGGCATCACACCCTTTGCTACCAGTTGCTGAAAGATCGGCCCTTTTTCTGCTTCGGATTTTCCTTCGAACGGATCGATGAACCGGATGATAACGTTGGCTCCAGCGTATTCCCGGAAAGACTGAAGACGTTCGTGTGTAGCTTCGCTCAACCGCTGAAATCCTGCAGGGAATTTACCTTTCAGGTATACATTTATCACGGCAACATCGTCCATGTTCCGCAACAGGTTTTTTGTTGCAGGCGACAGTGTAAATCTTTTTTCGCGGGTGAGATCTATGCCGTAATGAAAACGGGCAGCCAGCATGTTGACGCAGATAATGATCGCGGCCAGTAGTGCCAGCCTGATAATGACCTGGCGCTGTTGCTGTTTTCTTTTTTGCTTGGTATTCTTAGCCATGTATCAACGTTCAGTCTTGTGTTGCCGTATCCCAGGTGCGGCGGTTCAGCGACAGGCGCGTAAGAGAAACAAAAATTACGATCACGGAAAGGAAGTAGATCACATCCCTTGTATCGATCAGCCCGCGGCTGATCGACTGGTAGTGAAATGACATCCCGATCATTCCCAGGTAATAGTCGATGCCTTCAGCAAACGCCGGCAGTTTGCTCAATGATTCGAAACCACGGTATAACAGGAAGCAGGAAAACAACCCCACAAGAAAGCCTACTATTTGATTGTTGGTAAGAGAAGAACAAAACACGCCTATGGCCGTAAAACCTGCTGCAAGGAACAGCAAACCAATGTACGATCCGATGATAGCGCCTCTGTCAATATTATTCTCCACCAGCGATAAATTGCTGATCGTGTAAACGTACACCAGCGTTGGTATCAGGGAGAACACAACCAGTGCCAGCGATGCCAGGTATTTGCCCAGGATGATGTCAAGGTCTGTCAGCGGCTTGGTGGCGAGCCACTCAATAGTGCCTCCCCTGAATTCATCGGCGAAAGACCGCATGGTAATCGCCGGTATCAGCAGCATCAGGAACCATGGCGCCATTTCGAAAAAGCGGTCGAGTGTCGCAAATCCATATTCCAGGATGCTCGAATCGGGTATTACCCAAAGAAAAAGCCCGCATGCTACCAGGAAGACGAACACTGCCACATAGCCTACTATAGAACTAAAAAAGGAGTTGAGCTCCTTAATAAAAACGCTACGCATTTGATTTGGCCGTTTTCAGTTTTTTGAAGTGGGCAAATATAGCAAAATGACGGCGGTATATCCGTCACGGCAGTGTGTTAAAGCTTTGAAATGAAATGTTTACCGGGTAAAGGCTATTTTTCGTCGCGGTAGATCTTGTATAACACCACTGCACCAAACGAAAGAGCGAACATGGCGGGTGCTATAGCGACACCACCGATAAAACGCGCTATAAATCCAAGACAGGCGCCCGTAGCCATGTTAACGACAAGACGGCGGATATGAAATATATTTCGTTTTTGAGATACGGTTCTTAACATAAGACCCTCGTATTTATGTTTTTACCTTGTTGCCCGAAGTGGCATTACTAAAGTTAGCAATATTCCGGTATAAAAATCAATACCCGTTTTTATAAACGGGAATTTTTTGATTTATTAAGTTCGAAATAGCAAAAACTTAATATGGCTTTAAAAAATAAATTGATATCGGGCTGCTAGCGTTGATGCCTATTTGGACGCAGTATACAATGTGGTGATGCCGAAGCTAAGCCTGGTAGCTTTCGGATCTTTAAAGCCACATTTTTGGAGGGCGTTGCAGAAGTCTGACCCCTCGGGAAAAGCCATTGCTGACTCGTTCAGGTAGGTGTATGCCCTGCTATGCTTCGATACTATCCTGCCGAGCGTGGGCAATACATAGCGAAAGTAAAGGCTAAATAATTGCTTGACAGGAAAGCTCTTTGGCCTTGAGAACTCAAGGATAGCCAACTTTCCACCGGGCCGCATGACACGGCTCATCTCGGCGAGGCCCGCATGGAGGTTCTCAAAATTTCGTACGCCGTAGGCGCAGGTCACGGCATCAAACTGGTTGTTGGGAAAAGGAAGGTGCTCGCTATCGGCATTCTGGAGACTGACGATATGAGATAGCTTTCTTTCCGCTATCTTTTTCCTGCCTATTTCCAGCATACCATCGGCAATGTCTACGCCTACTATCCTGCCGGGGTTAAGCGCTGCCGCAGCAATTGCAAGGTCGGCAGTGCCGGTAGCAACATCGAGTATGTTTTTCGGGTTGACTAAGGCGACCTGGTTAATAGCCTTTTTTCTCCATCCCCTATCTATACCCATAGAAAGCGTATGGTTGAGAAAATCGTATTTGCCGGCGATGCTGTTGAACATCTCAGCAACTTGCTCCTTCTTGCTTAAATTTGACAACTCATCAGGTACTATCTTAGCTGCCGGATTGGAGTTTTCTTCGGTCTGCATCGGTGCAAAAGTACACTAACACGTTCAATGGAAATACGCACAGCAAAATATTTGATCAGCAGCCCCAAAGTTGAAAATTGCCCAAAGCCGGATAAGCCGGAGTATGCTTTCATTGGCCGGTCAAACGTAGGCAAGTCGTCTCTCATCAACATGCTTACTAACCACTCGAAGCTGGCTAAAACTTCGGGCAGCCCGGGCAAGACACAAATGATCAATCATTTTGTGATCAACGATGAGTGGTTCCTGGTTGATCTTCCCGGTTATGGCTATGCCAAGGTGTCTCAAACGCAACGTGCCAGCTGGAGCAAGATGATAGAGCATTACCTTCGGGAAAGAGAAAATCTTATGGTTGTCTTTGTACTCGTTGATGGAAGACACGACCCCCAAAAGGCAGACCTGGAATTTTTGCGTAAGCTTGGAGAGTGGGGCGTGCCATTCAACATCGTGTTTACCAAAGCCGACAAGACCACGCAGCGCGATGTCGCAAAAAATGCAAAAGCCTTCGTTGCTGAAATGAAGAAGGAGTGGGAATTTATTCCGCGCACATTTATCACCAGTGCCGAAAAGTTCCTCGGCAGGCGCGAGATGCTCAGCTATATAGACGAGCTAAACCAGCAATACAATGAAGAGGGCATCCCCGGTTAAACCAGCGCTGTCTACTTCTTTATATAGGGCATCATTTCATCGAGATACTTT
The DNA here is from genome assembly GCA_946887085.1 of uncultured Sphingobacteriales bacterium. The sequence goes on along the minus strand of CAMPKG010000163.1, from coordinate 1,416 downwards.
CTGTCATTGCAGAGACGGGGAACTTTATGTTGTCCGCCCAGTTTGCCTTTGTCTTTAAGCCATTGGTTGAAGCCGTCTTTTGGCATCCGGTGGACTATCGGCATCCGGAGTGCAATGTCTTTGTGGCGTTTCGCCTCGTAGTCTGAATTGACCTTTTGTAACGCAGTATCCATTGCGGCAACGAATTGCTCAAGAGGGCAAGGGAGCGTATCAAATTCTATGATCCACTCGTGTGCGCCGTTGCTGTCGCCCGTCATATAAACCGGGGCAGCAGAATAGTCGGTAACGATGGCGCCCGTTATTTTGCAGGCTTCAGCTATTGCGTGGTCGGAATTGTCAACGATCACCTCCTCACCAAAGGCATTGATAAAATGTTTTAGGCGGCCGGATACTTTGATACGGTAAGGATTGATGGACGTAAACTGTATAGTGTCGCCGACCATATATCTCCAGAGGCCGCCGTTGGTGCTGATGAGCAGCGCGTAATTCCTATTGAGTTCTACCTCTTTCAACGTAAGTGTATTCGGATGTTCCTTTCCTAACCCTTCCATGGGCACAAATTCATAGAATATCCCGTGATTGAGAAATAGCAACATACCGCTGTCTGCGCCGATCTCGTCTTGTGCAGCAAAGAACCCCTCAGATGCATTGTAGCTTTCCAGGTAGTGCATATTCGGCGAAGGAATATACCTTTTGAACTGTTCGCGGTAGGGGGTGAAGCTGACACCACCGTGTATGTACAACTCCAGGTTTGGCCACACTTCGTGCAAATGACTGGCCCCGGATATCTCCAGGATGCGTTTTATCAGCACGATGGTCCAGGTAGGTACACCGGCTATGTACGTAACATTTTCGTGTATGGTAGTGTGGGCCATCATTTCGATCTTTTGCTCCCACTCGTCCATGAGCGCGATAGAAAGATCGGGTGTGCGTATCAGCTGGCTGTAGAACGGCATGTTTTGCAGCATAACCGCCGAAAGATCTCCAAAGAATGAGTCTGCGTTGAGCTGGTTGATCTGGTGGCTGCCGCCAATGACCAGGCATTTGCCCGACATCACCTTTGAGTCTGGAAATTGCTTTAGGTATAAGGCTAAAACATCTTTGCCCGCCTTATAATGATTATCGTCAAGCGACTCTTTGCTGATAGGAATGAATTTGCTTTTGTCGCTCGTAGTACCGCTCGACTTTGCAAACCAGTTGATGGGGGAGGGCCAAAGCACATTTTGCTCTCCTTCCATTATCCGGTGTATATAAGGCTTTACCGAATCATAGTCATTGATCGGAACCTGGCGGCGAAAATCAGCTATAGTATTTATCTTCTCAAAACCGTGGGCCTTGCCATATTCCGTAAACTGCGCCGAACCTACCAGGTCGTTAAAAACCTGAAGCTGGGTATCTACAGGGTTGAGCATGAAG
>CAMPKG010000162.1 GCA_946887085.1 uncultured Sphingobacteriales bacterium | reverse complement strand
GCAAATATCAGGACTGCAGCCAAAGCTGTGGCCTACGACAGTATGAGCACCTGGTCGATCGGGGTGCACGAATTGAGTGCGGGCTTCAACTTTACGAAAGGACCCAACAACCAGGTGAACTTCAACAATACATCTAATTACGCGACTATATACAATTGGGATTTTGGAGACGGGCAAACGTCTACCCAGCAAAACCCGGTGCACACCTACTCCGCGGTAGGCATTTACAAAACGAGGCTTATCGCGAGCAATCCCGCTTCCACCTGTGTTGATACTACGGAGCAACTGGTAAATCTTTATCCTGCCAACATCGGCAATGTAACGTCCAACCCCGTTTTTTCGTTATATCCCAACCCGGCGCGCAACAGTGTCCAATTGATCCAGTCAATACCTGCCGGTGTCGAACTGACCATCCGCATCACCGATAACCTGGGAAAGCTCATCTATTCGCAAAAAACAAGCTCATCCGGGCCGGTCAGCCTGGATATTTCCACATTAAAAAACGGCGTTTATTTCGTCTCGGTAACGGGTGAAAGCGGCCATACGGCGCACTTGCGGCTGCTAAAGTACTGATACTGACCCTGATTAAGAAAATGTTAAAACGCCGGTAATCTTGCATTCTTTGGCGCAGAAAACTATTTTTGCGACATCCCAAGGGCATAACTGATGAGATTACTGAAGACCGCATGTTACTGTGCATCTCTTACAGCCTTCATATTCCTGGCCAGTTGCAGTAGCAGCCAGCAGGCAAGCTATAGCTGGCGGAGCAAGAAGCCTAAGTTTATCGACAGCCTGACGCTGGGTGGAAACAGCAACAGCCAGCTCAGCACTACGAGTTCAGAAAATACTTACCGTTTTGAGAAACCCGCTGGGCCTTATGCATACGGTAAAGCTAACTCTGCAGCGGAAACACAGCGTGCCAAACAATACGATCCGTCTATTGCCAATATATTGCAGCTGAAGTATGCAGACCTGCTTAGCGTGGTACCGGCAGCCATAACTAATATTCCGCTTTATGGTTTTATTGATGAGTGGTACGGCGTTCGGTACAGGTTTGGGGGTAATGATAAGGCAGGTATCGACTGCTCGGCTTTCGTGCAGCGCATGTACGAGGAAGTGTTTGGTATCAACCTGGTGCGTACAGCAGTGGAGCAATTCAGCTTTTGCAAGATGGCCGATGAGGCCTGCGACCTGGAAGAAGGCGACCTGGTGTTCTTCTATTCATTCACCTACGGCCGCAAAGGAAAAGGCCGCAACCGCAAGACCTATATTACAGGCAAACGCATTTCGCATGTAGGCGTATACCTCGCCAACGACCGTTTTGTACACGCATCCACCAGCCAGGGCGTGATGATCAGCAGCCTGAAAGAGAATTACTGGTCGGGCAAATTTGCGGGAGCGGGACAAGTGCCGAGGGGATAATCCTCTTTAGCTGCAAATAATCATGGCGTATTCTTATCACAAACACCACAAATTTGGGGACATTGCCATGTTCATTTTTTTTATGAACTTTATCCAAAACTTACACCCTATGAAAAATCTTCTGCCAGCATTGTGCATACTATTCTGCCTGAACGCAAAAGCACAAAACGTTCCGAACTCCGATTTTGAAACATGGATACCCGGCCCCTGGTTCTCTTACCCGCAAGACTGGATCACTAACAATACCCAGATGGCTGTTCCCATTACTATGGACAATGATCACTATTCAGGAAACTATTCTATGCGGGTAGGCGCAAACGGCATAGCAACGTGCATGTTTACCACACCGCAGGTGCAGCAGCTCAATTTCTTCGTTAAGCGCACTATCGTATCTAACGATACGGTCTGGATAAAGGTAAAAGCTTTCAAAAACGGCAACGTAATAAAACAATCTGCTTTTGAGTATAATTTTCCCATTACCGAAACATCTTTTTTCCAGGGTGCGCTTATGGTTGATATCGGCGCGGTATCCACAGATTCGGTGGAAGTGCAGTTTATCGGCGGCAAGCAAACAGGCACCAGCATGCTTGTGGACAACGTATATATCAACTTCCCGGTGAACGTAGAAACCTTAGGAGAACAAACACATACGCTCTACCCTAACCCGATGATAGCAAGCACCACCCTGAAATTCGCGAACCCGGCACATGAAGCCCATACCCTGCGCATTTCGGACATCAATGGAAAACTTGTCAAAGAGATCCGGGATATCGCCGCAGAGGAAATTTTGATCGACCGGGGTAGTTTGCCAACGGGCACATATACCTATAGCCTGTACAACGGCAGCAGTAAGGTTTTATCCGGCAAACTGTCTGTTGAAGATTAAAGTGATAGCAGTCCCACGGAATAACCCGGTACATTTTTGTATTTTAGTTTTCACCAAATCATCGAGCGATGAAATTTGCCGTGAAACTTATAGCTGCTATCGTATTTTCCGTTATTGCAAATGAAACAATAGCGCAGGAAAAAACACCCGCCCGCCTGAAACCATCAGAATGGTTGGTTCAACCCGGCTGGACATTACCTTCAAAAGTCAACCGGACCGGAAGCGATGTTATCGGACTTTCATCTCCCGGCTTTGGAATGCTGAACCTTGGATATGCAAGGGGATGGTGGATACATCCATCGGTCGCAATAGGTGGCGCTATGTCTTTTGGCGCCATGCCATTCAGCGCAAAAACAGACATTACCGGTAGCAGCCTGTTTTATAATAAATGGCATCCTGTGGATAGGTACACTGACCACGGTATTTTCGTAGGCCTAGGCGCAAGGGGATGGTACTCGCCTCCAGGTAGCAGGTTATCAATAGGATTGCAACCATATGTACGATTGACGGCTGCAGGATCTAATAGAGTCATCGGTGGAAACGGTGGGATGAACGATACATTATATCGTCAACACGCATCGGGACCAATAGGGCCTTATTTTGGAACGCAGCTTGATGCCAATTACAAAGTAGTTGATAGTGAACGCGGCTATTTTACGATCGGCCTCTTTGTAGATCATGTGTTTAATCCCGGAGAAGTCAGCTTTAATATCGCACCAAACACAGTTGAGGCTTCAAGTGGCACTATTACTTTCCGCCAGTCAGCTTTCGGAGTAAGGCTTGCCTTCGGCATACCAAAATAACGTATTTTTACGTATCTTTGTGGTAGATGGTCAGAGCTTGGATAAGGTTGTCTGAACCAGTCCCGATAGCTATCGGGATCATGGAATTGAAGAATTACCGGAATTTGAAGGTGACCGTTGTCAATTTCTGTACGAACCAGGAAGAAAGAACACAATGAAAAATGTAACAGAACGTAACAATTTCACCTGATCACCTAAATCGGTCTGATCAGAAAAATCAGACTAATCTGAGGTTCAGACACATGAAAATTTGTAACAAACGAACAAAGGGATCTCGTGAGCACCATTGGAAAAACATTAAGAAGTGTAACAAAACGTAACAACCGCAAACCAAATATCATAGCCCATCATCAAATCAAACCCATCATAGTTCTGACAACTTCAAAACCATAACACCCTAACAATCAATCAAAACCATGAAAAATTCACCTGAAAACGACAACAAACGACAACCCGCCTTCGCTAAAGCTACGGCGGGCAAGGCAACCCAATTGAGCCATTGAGTATTCAGCCATTGCGCAATTGATCAGAAGCTATTGCGCAATTTTAGTGATAACCTTTCCCACGCATCCGCTCGGCATTTGTACATGCAGCAGTGTAGCCAGTGTAGCAGATATATCTGTCATGTGTACAGTGCTATAGGTTTCGCCCTTGGGGATGCCCCAGCCATACCATAGCAAAGGGATGTGGGTATCATAGGGATTCCATGAGCCGTGGGTTGTACCGGTGCTGCCATGGTCGCCGCTGAACCAGCCTGACTCGGGTATCACCTGTATGGAGCCGCTGCGTTTGTGATGATAACCATTGACGATCATGGTGCGGATAGGTTCTGGAATATTGCTGTTGCTCATGTCCTCCATATCGGCTACATAAGCAACACCCGGCTGCGACCGGAACCAGTTGATAACGGAGTTCTTTATTTTATTGCGATCGAGTTTGGCGGATGTGATACGGTGCTCGTTGAGATAAACCTGGTAGTTAGTATATAAACGCAACAACTCCGATGTGCCAAATTGGGTTTTAAGATGAACATCGAGTTTGCGGGCGGTGGCTGTATCTGATTCTGAACCTGCAGGTATGTTGATGTCCTGTATGTACATTGGGTTGTGTGCAGCACCATGGTCGGCTGTCAGGAAGATGGTATAATTCCCCTCGCCTACCGATCTGTCAAGCTGCTTCATAAAAGCGCCGAGTTCTAAGTCGAAACGAAGCATCATATCTTCCATCTCAACAGAGTTGGGAGCAAAGCGGTGGCCTGCATAGTCGGGGCTGGAAAAACTCAGGCAAAGGAAATCGGTATGGTTGTCTTTGCCTAGTTGTTCCGCTTCGATACAGGCGTTGGCCATGTTGAATACGATGATATTGCCGGCAGGCAAGTAACGCAGGCCGTAATAGCCATACCCACGCTTTTGGTACTCGCGAACCGAGTGCGGGAATACCGGTGCGCGTTCACCTGGGAATGGACCTTCGTAAGAGTTGTTATCCTGCAGGCTTTGGGTATAGGTGTTCAAAGGATATAACAGTTCCCAGTTGCGGTTAACAAAGCTATCGGCCAGGCGCTTGTTATTGAAGTTGACTACCCACTGCGGCAGCTGTTTAGTGTAGAAAGTACTTGTGATGAAATTACCAGTGCTGTCATCGAACCAATAGCTACCGTTGGACAGATGACCCGCCGGCAGGATGCTGCCGCGGTCTTTGATAGCGATGCCGAAGACCTTGGAGCGCATGTTGGAAGCAAGGCGGAGCTCATCGGTAATGGTGGTAGCGAGCAAATTGTGCGGGCTCATGCGACCTGCTTTATGACTGCCGCCGACGGGAAGCACCGCAGTGTCTTCCGTGCAGTACCAATGTTTACCGGTAGCATTGTCCAGCCAGTCGTTAGCTGCTATACCATGTATGGACGGCACTGAACCGGTATACACACAGGCGTGGCCGGGGCCTGTAAAAGAAGGAAGATAGTTGATGAATGCGTTTTGACAATTGAAGCCCTGGTTCATCATGCGTTTGAAGCCGGTTGCGCTGTACCTGTCATAATAACGGTAGAGATAATCCCAGCGCATCTGGTCGACGACGATGCCGACCACCAGCTTTGGGCGGGATAAGGGCTTATTATCCTGTGCAAAAGAGCTGAGAACGTATATTGAAAAGCAAAATAGACCAAGAAAATGCTTCATATTGACAATAGTTGGCAACGCAATATAGTAAGGCAATGTCTAGCCATTGAGCAATAAATTGATTAATTTTGCAGCCATAAATGTTTACTTCATTACACTAAAATCATTATCAGGTAATTATGGATTTATTTGCCAAATTTGAATCGAAGCTTGGACCGATCGGTGATTATGCAGAAAAAGCACCTGGATATTTCGCATTTCCTAAACTGGAAGGCGAGATCGGCAACAGGATGATGTTCCAGGGTAAGGAGCGTATTGTATGGAGCCTGAACAATTACCTTGGCCTTGCCAACCACCCCGAAGTACGTAAAGCAGATAAAGAAGCAACTGAACAATATGGCCTCGCCTACCCAATGGGTGCGCGTATGATGAGCGGCAACTCCAATCATCACGAGCAACTGGAGAAAGACCTGGCTGAGTTCGTGGGTACAGAAGATGCCATGCTGTTCAACTACGGATACCAGGGTATGGTATCTGCTATCGACAGCCTTTGCAGCCGCCGCGACGTGATCGTGTACGATGCAGAGTCTCATGCATGTATCATCGACGGTGTGCGTATGCACCCCGGCCACCGCTATGTGTTCAAGCATAACAATGTTGAAGATTGCGAAAAGCAACTGCAGCGCGCTACCGAAATGGCCAACCAGACAGGTGGTGGTATTCTTGTGATCACGGAAGGTGTATTCGGCATGTCGGGCAACCAGGGAAAGATCAAAGAAATAGCTGCGCTGAAAAGCAAATACGAGTTCCGCCTCTTCGTTGACGATGCGCACGGTTTCGGAACTATGGGCAAAACGGGTGCAGGTATTGGTGAAGAACAGGATTGCCAGGACCAGATCGATGTGTACTTCTCTACTTTCGCCAAGTCGATGGCCAGCATCGGGGGCTTCCTGGCCGCCGGTAAACAAGTGCTGACCTTCCTTCGCTACAACATGCGTTCACAGGTGTTTGCCAAATCGCTGCCTATGGCTATCGTAGTGGGCAACCAGAAACGCCTTGAACTGCTGCGCAACAAACCTGAGCTGAAAGCGAAACTCTGGCACAACGTGAACAGGCTGCAGAACGGCCTGCGCGAGAGAGGTTTTGATATCGGCACCACCAACACACCGGTAACACCTGTGCACATGAAAGGTGGCCTGTTCGATGCTACCCAGCTTATCTTCGACATGCGCGAGAACTACAATATCTTCTGCTCGGTAGTGGTTTACCCGGTTATCCCAAAAGGCCAGATCATCCTGCGCCTGATACCAACCGCTGCTCATACCGACGAGGATATCGACCTGACATTGCAAGCCTTCAGCGAGCTTCGCGATAAAGTGGAAAACAAACTGTACCCGCAGGAGATGCCGAACATCAATGCAAAACCTGCTGCTGCAACAGCATAACGACATAATGAATCAACAAAAGCCATCTCGCGGGATGGCTTTTGTATTTTAACAACCAATATTTGATCAATGAAGGTTTTTATAGTAGGCGCGTCGGGACTGGTGGGCAGCAACTGCATGAAACATTTTACTGAACAAGGCTGGGATGTGAAGGGATCTTATTTCTCTTACGAGCAGCCGGGCACTGTTTTCTACAACACACTCGAACCGGGCCATGCGAACAACTTCGACATTGTTGGCTGGAAGCCAGAGGTGATCGTGCATTGTGGCGCCATGACGCATGTTGACTACTGTGAAACACATGAAGACGAGAGCTACCAGCAGACCGTACAAAGCACAAAGAACCTTATTGAAGTTGGCAAACAATGCGGCTCTAAGTTCGTATACATATCTACCGATTATGTCTTTGATGGCAAGAACGGCCCGTACCGCGAAGACGCACCCGTGAACCCGTTGAGTGTTTATGCCCGCCATAAACTGGAAGCAGAACGAACTTCACTGAACGAATTGAAGGAAACACTCGTTCTTCGCGTAACGAATGTGTATGGCAATGAAGCACGCGGTAAGAACTTTGTAGCGCGCATCATTGATCAGTGTAAGAACAAACAGAAGCTGACGCTCAAACTTCCTTTCGACCAATACGCATCACCAACCAATGCATGGGACATTGCACGAGCGATGTTCGTTTTACTGCGCGATGGCAAGACTGGTATCTATCACACCGGCGGCACCGATTATATGAATCGTGTTGAACTGGCGTTGCGTGTGCTTAGTTATTTTCCGGAAGCTGAGTATGATCTGATACCGATAAGCACCGAAGAATTGAAACAGCCTGCTGCGCGTCCATTGCTTGGTGGCTTTGTAAAAATGAAATTCAGTAACGAGTACCCTGAGTTTATGTTTGGCAACGTAGATAGCTACCTGAAGGATGTGTTGAAGTAAAGCGAGGGCAAAAAAAGATCCCGACATACCGTGGTAAGTCGGGATAGGACTGTACTTACTAACCCATCGTAAGCAAGGCAAATATCATAAAA
>CAMPKG010000161.1 GCA_946887085.1 uncultured Sphingobacteriales bacterium | reverse complement strand
GTAGCAAAAGAGAAAAAGGAACCATTGACAACACAAAATGGCAAAATGGAAAATACAACTATCATCAGTGGTAAGAAACTGTCACTGAGCAACCTCGACAAAGTGTACTGGCCCGATGAAGGATATACCAAAGGCGATATGATCGAATACTACAGCGAAATGGCCAGGCATATGATAAAATACCTGAAAGGAAGGCCACAGTCGCTGATGCGCACACCTAATGGTATTAAGGGTGGCGCTTTCTATCACAAAGACGCCGGAGAAAATGCGCCCGACTGGATGGAGACCTTCCCCGTTTGGTCGGACAGCGCAAACAAGACCATCGACTACCTTGTGTGTAATGACAAGCCATCACTTCTGTACATCGCCAACCTCGGCTGCATAGAGATCAATCCATGGAATTCTACTGTCAAAAACCCTGACAACCCGGATTATTTTGTAATGGACATAGACCCATCCGACAACAATACTTTTGACCAGGTGATAGACTGCGCGCTGGTGATAAAAGAGGTACTCGGTAAGGCAGGCATAGATGGCTATTGTAAGACATCGGGCTCTACGGGGCTGCATATCTATGTTCCGCTCGGTGCAAAATATAGTTATGAAGAAGCGAAGCAATTTGCCGAGACCATTGCGCAGTTTGCGCAGGAGCAGATTCCGGATTTCACAACACTAGAGCGTTCGCTGAACAAACGCGGCAAGAACCATATTTACATTGACTATCTGCAGAACAGGCGCGGACAAACATTGAGCAGCGTGTACAGCTTAAGGCCGAAGCCCGGCGCACCGGTATCTACCCCACTCGAGTGGAAAGAAGTGAAGAAAGGATTACATCCTACTGATTTCAACATTGAGAATATCTTCAAGCGCATAGAGAAGAAGGGCGACCTTTTTGCCCCGGTGCTGGGCAAGGGCATCGATATGTTGAAAGCAATCAAAAAGCTGATGGAATAACAAAGCCCGCAACATGCGGGCTTTGTTACTATAGATAGATAAATTTCCCTAACCGGTGCTCTCCTGTTTTATCATCTGTTATACTATAGATATACAGACCATGTGCGGGTATTTTCCCATCAAGCTTCCATTTATCAGCATTATATACCCTATCGGAAATAATTACTTGCCCCAATTGGTTTAAGATGACTATTGAACCCGAGAACGCGCGGGGGAATTGCAGGTAACCAGACGAATTAGCGGGGTGCGGTATTATTTTGATCGGGCCACCACCTGTTATGGCAACTTCATCAACATTTACAATACAAACGGCCTGGTTATCAAAATCATCTATTTTCTGAGGAAGCACCGGCTGGATTCCATTGTTGTTATAACAACGTAACCGATGGTGATAAAAAGCCGGATGATACGGTGCTCCAACCCACGCATGTGACATGCCAAATATATCGCCAATACCTTCAACATAGTGATAGGTTTCCTTTAAGACACCAAGGGTATCGCAAAACTTTAGTTCCCACACCTTATGATAAACACCGTTTATTAACGCAGAATCGACACCGCTAACCTTACTGAGATAACGGGGGTAAAAATTAGGGTTATTATGGACGGTATCGCCAACAGTAATATTATAATCCAATACCAGGCTGTCAACCATCACCCCTCCAAGACCCATTATATAAACTCTGCCGGTGAGCGTATCCTCTCTCACATATCCTATCTTGTCCAAAGACTTACCCGACTGCGCAATACCCACGTATTTATAATCATCAAATAGCTTCCGGTAGTGATACCCATTTATCATTGTGTCCCCGTTATAATGATACCTGTGTAAGAAACTATAATGCGTTCCCCCGCTTCCGGATTGGCTCCAACCTGACTCATGCCAAACGTTGGTACTATCTGTAAAACGGATCTTTTGCGCCTTGGCAGTTATGCAAGGCAACAGAAATGCCAACAATAATATTGACCGGATCATAGGTTTATTTTTAGCATTATTGATAGATCAGTTTACCAGACAGCTGCTCACCAGTAACGTCGTTTGTTATATGGTAGATGTACAAGCCCGCAGCCGGTATTTTGCCTTCCAGCATCCATTTATCCTTGTTCACTATGCGCTCTGATCTTACAATTTGTCCAACCTGGTTTACAATGGTCACCGTGCCGGTTAACTGATAAGGGAATTGAAAATAGCCTGAAACATTGGCAGGATGAGGGATCACCGCAACTTCTTTTTTCCGGAGATTCTTTGATTCGTCAACACTGGTGACGCAGCTGGTTTGGTTGTCAAAGGCGTCAACGGTTTTGCTTAATGGCGGCGTTGATATCCCCTGCCTGAAACAAAATAAGGCTGAACCGCTTTCGAAGTATGGCTGCCCATCCTGTAAGTGAAACAAACCCCAGGTATTTCCAATTCCTTCGATAATATGAAAATCCTCATTATCACCGGTTGCAGTATCGAAAAATTGCATTTGCCATACCCAGTGAGTGTCAGTCCCAACCAATACAGTGTCTATTGCCAGAACCGTTAACTGAAAATTTCCCACGCCTGTCGCGAATGTATCTTCCACCTGCCAGTTATAATCATACAGCGTATCTTCTGAAAATACACTGCCGGCATACTCCCCAAAATATACAATACCGTTAGTGGTGTCCTCTCTCATAAATCCAACAAACTGGAGCTTACAATTTTTCGTCGGGAAAGGATTGGTCTGTGACGGAAATTTTTTCGTACAGCGCATATCAAACATCATGCGATAATTCTCTCCATTGATCATACTATCACTATCATAATGATATTTGTGATATACGTAGGTTGGATCGTCCATCCACGCACCTTCCTCCCACCATACATTAGTACTATCCGTAAATCTTACTTTTTGGGCAGATGATGAAGAAAGAGAAGCAAAAATAACGATCAATAAAAGTAGAGTCTTATTCATAGGTTACAGTTTTAGTTATCAAAAGAAAGCCAATGTTTGTGCCAGAATTATGGGATATTGACATATAAAGGTAATAAAAAGCCGTTCGCCCGTCTGTAAATCCCATCTCAAATATTTTCATTTATCGAATATCACAGATTGTTAAACAGTTTCCCAACCATGGCTCTATACATACTGTCTTATTATGTATTGTCATGAAAATGCCAATAATCTGTCAGCCCCTTTTTTACCCTCTTTATTTTACGCCTCCGGCCCCTATAAACCCCCTGTAACCCTATTTTTCTTTTCCCAACCTGCCTTTCCAATTGATTTCACTTGAAATAATCGCTATTTTTTTGTTGGTTATAATAATTGTGTTACCTTTGCACTCCATAAATTTTTCTAACGGTATAGCAAATGCCTACAATACAGCAATTAGTTCGTAAAGGTCGTCAGCAGATCCGCGCCAAGTCAAAGTCTCGCGCTTTAGATGCTTGTCCTCAACGCCGCGGTGTATGTACCCGTGTGTACACTACTACTCCTAAGAAACCAAACTCAGCCCTGCGTAAGGTTGCCAAAGTGCGTCTTACTAACAAGATTGAGATCATTGCATATATCCCCGGTGAAGGACACAACCTGCAGGAGCACTCTATCGTGCTTATCCGCGGTGGCCGTGTTAAAGACCTTCCGGGTGTACGTTACCACATCGTACGCGGTGCGCTCGATACTGCAGGTGTAAAAGACCGCAAGCAGAGCCGCTCTAAATACGGTACCAAGAAAGAAAAAGCGAAAAAATAATTTTTAATACGTAATTATAAAGCCAATCATTTAACATGAGGAAGGCACAAGCTAAAAAGCTTCCATTAGCACCAGATCCAAAGTTCAACGATAAACAAGTTACCCGTTTCGTAAACTGCCTTATGTGGGGCGGCAACAAAAGCGTAGTACTGAAAGCTTTTTACGATTCGCTGGATAAGGTTACCCAGATAGCCGGCGAAGACGGTTATGAAGTGTGGAAACGCGCCCTGGTTAACGTAACTCCTGCTGTGGAGGTTCGTAGCCGCCGTATCGGTGGTGCTACTTTCCAGATCCCTTCAGAGGTTCGTCCTGACCGTAAGATATCGCTGAGCATGAAGTGGTTGATCCGTTTCAGCCGCGAGCGTAATGGCCGTACTATTGCGGACAAGCTGGCTAACGAGATCGTAGCAGCAGCAAAAGGTGAAGGTGGCGCTTTCAAAAAGAAGGAAGATACGCACCGTATGGCTGAAGCAAACAAAGCTTTTGCTCACTTCAAGATCTAACATTCTCACATTTCTATAAAAAGGGTTGGCCGTAAAAAGTCAGCCCTTTTCTTTTGTAGAAAAGGGCTGAGTTTTTATCAAAACCGGATAATGTTACTGCACAGGTATCACTGCAGATGTCCTGTTCTTTCCATCAGACAATTGAAGGTAATAAATACCGGGAGCCAGTCCATTAATATCGATCTTTTGTGTACCGCTGATATTGTCAAACGAGCGGATAGTTTGTCCAAGATTGTTTATGAGCACTCCCCTCCAATTCCCGTCACTCTTTGACGAGAGCATGATTTCACGGCTATCCTGTACATATCCAATGCTTATCAGGTCCCCATTGTCGTCCCGTCCCGGTTTCTGTGCGATACGGTCGCAAACGATATTACCGTTAATCGTTTGCGAATGCAGATCAAAGGTCCGGGAATTTACGTTGGTAAGGAACGTCTGCTCATCAATGTTGAATTTTTCATAGTCTTTAATTTCCACGTTCACCGGAAAATTATCTGACTCGCAGTAATTCACGATATTGTCGAATGCCACAACGCCAAAGCCATCTGATGTTGAGTTGGTGTAATGCAATGCACCCACAGCTGCAATGTCGGGTACTCCTCCCAGACCTGTTGTCACATGCCTGAAGGCACCAGCATCTCCTTGATAAGAATATCTCCTTGAGTATTGTGCAGCTCCGGCAACTGGTTCCGTTTTCATAATGACGGCTGAAGCAAAACCGGGTGTAGCTGGAGAATAGGGATTATTGTAGATGATACCATAGTTCCCGTTGGGGTCAAAAACAGAGTGAACCTCCGTAACAGTAATGAAGACGTTGCCGGCACCCGGAGGATTTGCGGAAAAGTCATAGAGATTTGACCATATATAGTTCTTTGTCGACAGGTCGAATTTTGTCGACCAAAGCCCCCATCTGTCGGGGCCGGGGCAAGAAGCCATCGGCTCCGTCACGGGCGATTCAAAATCGAATCCTGTCATCACCAGGGTGTTGTCATTAGGATCATAAACCAATGTTTCCAGCATTTCATAACGCAGTTGCTGGCTGCCTCCAAAATTCAACGGTACCGAGTTGCCAAGGCCGTATTTATCAGAGACATTTCCCTGGTCGTCGAACAGTATCAGCGCGCCATCAGCGTCATAGTATGGGTACTGATTATAGGCATAGCTGTTCAGGAAACCACAGGCGGCAAAATGCTCATCATCTATTTTGGCCACATCCATCAGCCAGTTCATAACGGAGCCGTTGACAAGATTGATATTGCTAGCCATATATTTTCCGCTTTCAAATTCTTTTTGCCATTGCAGGTTGCCACTGGCATCAGCGGCCACAATAACCCCTGATTTTCCGGTTATCGGGAAGATGGGATTTGTAGTATTCCTCATACCCACTGCTATAATGCCGTCACCAGCCGCGTTGCTAAAAGTGACACAACCACTTAGAATAAAGATGTCGGGATATTCATGGTACCAATTGAACGTGCCGGTATTTTTGTCTACAGACATGATAAAAGCTCCATCTCCGGATCCTTCGTCTATGTATTTGCCCACGATAATAAGCTGATCAATACCACCGGCCACTGCGGCTGGCAACTCATCAATATCATGAGGGGTCAAATAAAGGTTGGAATTAGTGCTGAGGTAGGCAGTAGTACTACTGATGTTGAAATCCTGGTCAGTCTGTGATATAAGCAGACCGTTGTGTAAGGCAGTTGTTGTTTGCACTACCTGGTATACGCCATTGGCGTCATCCCTGTAAATGCATTCGTTGATCAATTGATCGTTCGGAAGGTTTTGATAAGTGGTGACATCGGTAACAAACTGTGCGCTGGCGCTGGCACAGATGAACAAGGTCGTGACGAGGTTTGCGAACCTCATGGTGCGTGTTTTCATTTTCTTGGTTTTTAAGATTATAGAATAAATTCGGCGGCCGCCTTATAATAAAATTACATAGCAAAATCAGCAATACTATGAACCTGGGGGTGAAATTGAAATATTTATTTTTTTATGCACATTGCCATTCGGCCGTTGATAAAAATGCCCTTTGTACAAAAGTAATTTACCTAATTTTATTCGCACGATTAGTTCGGTTTTTGACAGAACTTGTACAATCTTAAAACAATTGTGGAAAAATATTTGCACATTTGTGCAGAAAATTTGAAAACAGCTATTATATTTGTAAAAATAATCGTTAAAACACAGCTTTATGGCAGTAGCAGATGACAAACAGAAAGTACTGAAGCTCGCTCTGGATAAGATCGAGAAGGATTTTGGCAAAGGATCGGTAATGATGCTGGGTGACAAACAGCAGGATAAAATGGAGGTGATCAGTACTGGATCCCTTGGACTTGACGTTGCACTGGGCGTGGGTGGTTTCCCGCGTGGCCGTATCATTGAAATATATGGTCCCGAATCTTCAGGTAAAACAACCATTGCTATACATACCATAGCCGAGGCGCAGAAGAAAGGTGGTATCTGTGCAATAATAGACGCAGAACACGCTTTTGATGCGAGCTATGCACGTAAGCTGGGAGTGGATGTAGACAATCTTATCATCTCTCAGCCCGACTATGGAGAGCAGGCCCTGGAAATTGCCGACCGCCTGATATCTTCCGGCGCTGTAGACGTTGTTGTAATTGACTCAGTTGCAGCCCTGGTACCTAAAGGAGAACTTGAGGGTGAAATGGGTGACAGCAAAATGGGTTTGCAGGCCCGCCTTATGAGCCAGGCACTGCGTAAGCTGACGGCTACCATCAACCGCACAGGCTGCTGCTGCATCTTTATCAACCAGCTTCGCGAGAAGATCGGTGTAATGTTCGGAAACCCTGAGACTACTACAGGTGGTAATGCCCTGAAGTTCTACGCATCGGTACGCCTGGACATCCGTCGTATCAGCCAGATCAAAGACGGCGATGTAGCCAGCGGTAACCGTACGCGTGTGAAAGTGGTTAAAAACAAGGTATCTCCTCCATTCCGCCAGGTAGAGTTCGACATCATCTTCGGCGAAGGCATCAGCAAAGTTGGAGAGATCATAGATATGGGTGTAGACCTGGGTATCCTCAATAAGAGTGGTTCGTGGTTCAGCTACAACGATAGCAAAATAGGCCAGGGCCGTGATTCGGTTAAGAACTTCCTGAACGACAACCCGGAAATGATGGAGCAAATTGAACTGCGTATTCGCGAGGCTTTACAGCCTGCATAATAAACTCTTTGATGGTTAGTAAGTGAAAACGTCACGCTTATGCGTGGCGTTTTCAGTTTTCTGGTAAGTAATGAGTTAGGAGACGTCGTGTTATATATACTGGTATGATTTTTATATAACTTATACAATCTCATAGAGGAAAGAAAAATACTGTGGCAGACAGGGGAAACTACCCGGTTTTGCGTATTTTTTGAGTACTTGAATGTTTCATCAATTTAATCACAACGACGTGTTAGCAGCCGAAAGCGATGTACGCCAGGAAACCCAGATAAATACGCTGGTATTCCGCCACCTGCCGCGGTTTGCCGGCTTTTTGCTGGAAAACCACCTGGTAGACTATATTAAGGAAC
>CAMPKG010000160.1 GCA_946887085.1 uncultured Sphingobacteriales bacterium | reverse complement strand
ACAGGTAGCAGAGAACGCCCTGGAGAAACCATATGCGCGTACTACAGGTAATTGATAAACTCGACATAGGTGGAGCGGAGAAAGTGTTTATTCACCTGGCGAACACTATGAATAACTCTTTTGTAGCTACCGAAGTACTGCTGTTTACTGCTTCCGGCAAAATGACTGGCAACATCGACAAAAATGTTGTGGTCCATGTTCTCGATCGGAAGAATAAGCTATCTATCCGGAAATTGTATAAGGCCCACAATCTGTGTGCGCGTTTTGATATCGTGCACGTGCATATGAGGCATTGTTACGCATACATAAAACTGGCGCAATTGATCTTTGCCGGTGAATATAAAATTCTATTTCACGACCATTTCGGAGATATTGATGTTAATCGTAGTGTTCCGGTGCGGCTGAAATATTTTTTTAAACCCAATTTTTACGTTGGCGTCAGTCAGACATTGGTGGATTGGGCCAGGGAGCACGTGAAACCTTCAAAAACTTATCTATTGGCAAATGCGGTGTCTTCGACGCAATCATTTGCTTTTAGGCAGGTTGACCCAATAAGGGTTGTGATGATTGCAAACATTAGACGAACTAAGAATATAGAGTTTGCTATTGAACTTTGCCGGCACGCAGGGTGGGAGCTTACAATTTACGGCAACCGGTCTGACTCTGGATATTGGAATGCCATCGTTTCAATGATAGGCGAAAATCAGCTTGTCAAAATAGTAGAAGGAGTAAGCGAGTTTTCAAACCTTCTACCTGGTTATAATTTTGCGATTCACACAGCCGTGTCCGAAACAGGACCTCTGGTTTTGATGGAGTACATGTCTGCCGGCTTGCCATTTCTTGCTTATAACACCGGAGAAGTTGCCAGAGTTACCGCTCAAGACCTCCCAATGCATTACATAGACAACTTTGACCAGGACGCGTGGATCGAACGTGTGCATGCGATAAGAAATAATGCAGATGTGTCGCCGAGATTGATAAATGTATTCAATAAATATTTCGGTGGTGAACAATACGCACGAAAATGCCTGAAGATATACGAAAGCGTAAACTCTTAGTCGTTTCCGACACCCCTTTTTACAATAGCGGGCAGGGATTGCTTGCATTTGAGCCTGTTGTAAGGGAACTTGAGAGTTTATTAAACGTTTTTGACGAGATTGTTTGGTTAGGATGTATGGTCAGCCAGCAGCAACACGCGATGGTGTTACCTAAAGAAGGCATACGACTGGTGTCAATGCCATCCGTGTCGAACACGGCGATGAATGCTTTACATGTGCTATATGCCTACCCGGTATTTTTTTATAAAATCCTGGCGCATCTTAAGGGTGTGACGCACGTACACGCGAGAGGCCCTTCTCATCCGGCATTGCTATTGATGCCGATAGCAGCAATAGACACGCGAAGAAAGTATTGGCACAAATATGCGGGGAACTGGGCTGTGAAAAGCGGCGCGTTTTCCTATCGCCTGCAACAACGGATTTTGAAGAAAGGCTTTGGAACGAACAGTACCGTTACCATCAATGGTGTGTACGACGATTCTCCGTCTCACATAGTTGCTTTCGAAAATCCATGCCTGACGGAATTTGAGCGTCAGCGGGCCAACAGCAAGGCCAATGAAAAAAAGTTTTCGGGCGACCTTGAACTTCTTTTCGTGGGAGGCCTTAATGCGAACAAGGGGATACAAGAGCTGGTAGCGTCAATTGCCGAAAATAAATTTCCCAGCCGTATTAAAGCGATACACATTGTTGGCGACGGTCCTCAGAGGCCTTCAATTGTGGATGCTTTAAAAAGTACTTTAAGGGCGAATGTCCTCATACACGGATATCTTAAAAGGCGTGAGGTTGAAAGGTTTTACGAGAGATGCCACATGTTAATACTGCCGAGCCGCTCAGAGGGTTTCCCGAAAGTAATCGCCGAGGCATCAGCCTATGGATGTATACCTGTAGTAACGGAGGTATCATGTATTCCTCAGTATATTCACCACGGCGAAAACGGATTTTTATTGAAGACAGGTTCGCCGGACGACATCGCTTGTACCCTTAGTGAAGTTTGTGGAAGCAGCAAATTGCCTGAAATTAGCAGGGCGGCAACGCAACTCACTACGAAGTTTACCTATGAATATTACCTCAAACGAATCAAATCTGAAATATTCTGCCTGGATTAGCACAGACATATAACAGAACTTCGGGACAAGCGGTAGGACTCGGTCTTTATCAGGCGCTTGCGCTTATAGGACTCGGTGTTGCTGTAAGTTATGTTCCGGCGACGGTGACGCTTGTTTGGGCAATCATCGTCATTGGCGCTGTTTATGGTTTTTTGAAGGACAAACCTCACTTAATCTGGTACGGTGTCGCGGTTTCACCAATGATGGAAGTTTTAGCAAGAATGACGAGGGCTCCTCTGTTGCCCTATGAAATAGGCAAATATTTTCTGGTATTATCAATAGGGTTGATCTTTCTGCATCACTATCTAAAAGGGGCAAACTCGCCCAGGTTTAAAATCGGCTATGTAGTAATAGCGTTGTTGGTGCCGGGAATCTTTGTGAATATTATGTTATTTGACTATGAGCAATGGGTTTTTAACGCACTCGCAATTTTTGAACTGGCTGCTTTGCTTATTCTTGTTTCGAAGGAACGTTGGGAAATGGAACGTTTTTGCAGAACCTTGCAGTACGCGCTGATACCCGCTGTGTTTCTTGCTGTACACCTGAGTTTGACAGCTTCCGATTTTTCATCCATAGTCTTTGAGCTAAGATCTAACGCTTTGGCATCAGGCGGCTTTGGGAGCAACCAGGTGTCCACCGTGCTGGGATTAGCGATTGCAATTGTCATTATTCTCTATGTATTACGACGGCCACTGTTTCAACTTGGTATTTTAAATTATATACTTCTCGGAATATTGGTTTTCAGGGGACTGCTAACGTTTTCAAGGGGTGGAATGATTGTAGCAGTGATTGCGGTAGCGATAGTAATGATCCCTTCTATTTTCCTCAGTTACCGATCTTTTCTCCGGTTTCTTTTCGTTGGAACGCTTATCGGAGGACTCGGGTTCGCGATATTTACTAAAGTTGATCAAATAACAGGCAACACTTTATCGTTGCGATATAAAGGCGAAAGTTATTCCACGGCTCACGGCTACCAGGAAAAGACGCTGAATGTCGTTTTGTCGGGACGGGAAAATATTATCATTTCAGATTTCCTGATATTCCGTGATCATTTGGCCTTTGGGGCTGGCCCGGGAACTTCCAAAAATATTCGCAGACGGTATGGTTACGCAAATATGACGGCTCATACAGAATTTAGCAGACTGCTCAGTGAACATGGCATTGGCGGTCTTATTGTAGTCTGCATTATTTCCATCTTCCCATTTTGGTGGATGTCGAAGCAAAGATTGCTGGCATGGAGGTATGTGGTTGCAGCGCTCTTTGCCATAGCAGTGTTAACGACATTTCACGCAGCAATGAGAACTAACACCACGATAGTGTGTTATGTGTTTGCTGCAGTGCCAATGCTGTATTCATACTCAAAGTTTGAGAAACAGGACGATAATATATATAGGCAATAAACTCGCGGGGAACGGCAATACGCCGACAACAATCGACGTCTTAGGGCCGAGGTTGGAAATTGAAGGCTATACACTGTATTATGCAAGCGACCGGGCAAACATCATTTTTCGGTTGCTGCATATGTTGTACAGTATCGTAAAGCATGCGAGGAAGGCCGACCTGGTTCTGGTAGATACATATAGCACGTGGGCATTTTATTTTGCTTATGTCAGCGGGATGTTGTCGCGCCTGCTAGGCATAAAATACATCCCGATATTACATGGAGGCAATCTTCCTGATCGCTTTGAGCGGTCACCGAAAATGTGCAGGTTGTTATTTGGCAAAAGCTATGCAAACGTGGTCGTATCGGGTTATCTTCAGCAACATCTGAAGAAAGTATCATTATCTAGCGAGCTTATCCCCAATAGCATAGATATTAAGAGCTATCCATTTTTGCTGCGGAAGGTGTTGAAGCCAAGATTGCTCTGGGTCAGAGCATTTGAAGATACATACAATCCTACCATGGCATTACGTGTTCTAAGTAATGTGATGAAAACATATCCGGAAGCTACCCTGGCTATGGTTGGCCCCGGCAAAGACAGGAGCATGGCGGAATGCAAAAAGCTTGTGCAGGAAATGAGAATCGCAAACAGCGTCATCTTTACAGGCAGGCTCGAGCGCATAGAATGGCTAAAGCTTGCAAGGGAATATGACATTTTCATCAACACCGCCCGATTTGATAATATGCCGGTGAGTGTGATCGAAGCGATGGCTCTTGGACTACCGGTGATCAGCACAAACGTGGGCGGTATGCCGTTTTTGATCGAAAACGGGGTCAACGGTTTTCTTTCGGAGGACGGCGATGCTGATGCCATGGCATCAGCGATAATAACTCTGTTGCAGTCAGAGGGGCTGGGGGAGATGATGTCGTTGGCAGCACGCAAAAATGCGGAGCGGTTTAGTTGGGACAGCGCCAGGAAAAAGTGGAGTGCGCTGTTGCAAGAGATTTGCTGACCGAACAATTTAAGGATTGAATTTATTTCCACGCATACTGCAGATTTCTGGATTTCCTCTAGATGAGGCAGCCCGATATTTGCGTGAAATACAGGCGAAATCTGTTGATGAATTTTTGCATTGGCAACAGCAACAAGCCTGGACCATGGCGAGGTATCACTATCTGAATAACCATATGTACAGGGAGAAGGTCGGCAGGACTTTTCCCGAACGATGGGAAGACCTGCCTGTCATCACTAAAGCAGATCTTCAAAAACCAGCATCCGTTGTTATGTCGAAAGGCATTAAGCCAAACGAATGCTATTTGGGGAGTACTTCCGGCTCAACTGGTACTCCGTTCTTCTTTGCAAAAGATAGGTTCGCACATGCGATGACATGGGCGGTCATAGCTGACCGTTATTCCGGGTATGGAATTGACTTTGCCAATAGACAGGCAAGGTTTTACGGTATTCCCCGAGAGCCCAAAAGTTTTTGGAGGGAAAGACTAAAGGACAAATTGATGAATCGAGAGCGATTTAGTGTTTTCGATCTGTCTGAAATAGCAATGAATGGTTTTGTGGAAAGGTTCAAAAAACACAAGTTCACCTATATATATGGGTACACTTCGGCCCTGGTGATGTTTGCACGTTATTTGTTACAGAGGCAGCTTCAAATTACTGACGTTTGTGACACACTAAAATTATGCATAAGCACATCGGAAGTGTGTACTCCCGAGGATCATACGCTCCTGGAAGAGGCTTTTGGTGTAAAACATGTAAGGGAGTATGGCGTGTCAGAAACCTGTATCGTTGCGTTTGATACCGAGATAAGCTGGCAGTTAAACGAGGAAACGCTTTTGAATGAAGTTGTTGGGAGCAACAACGAGACCCTTGACAACGGTATGGAAGGAAGTATAGTGTCTACCTCTTTATTTAACAGGGCATACCCAATGATCCGCTATAAAGTGGGGGATATCGCGGTACTCGACGAACGGCACGAATCATTTTACAGGAGCGTTAAAAGCCTTTTGGGGCGAACCAATGATGTTATTCAACTGCCCGGGGGCAAAGCAGCTGCCGGGTTAACATTCTACTATATTTCGAGGAGTATACTTGAATCGACTGGTGTACTTAAAGAATTCATCATTCGTCAAAAGGAGCTTGACCATTTTGTTTTCGACGTCGTTTCGCACAGAGAGCTCACCAGTGATGAGATCAGGCAGATCCAGGCCAAGATGGACCTGTATTTGCAGCCCGGCTTAAGACTGACGATCGTTCGTAAAAATTCGATCGACAGGCCGCAGTCCGGTAAACTAAAACATTTTTATTCGGAATTATCGTGACAAAACGAATTGTGATACTAACCCAGTATTTTCTTCCTGAGATGGGCGCCCCTCAGTCGCGGTTATATGAAACGGCGATAGGATTGAAAAATCAAGGTTGGGAGGTATTGGTCATAACGGCGATGCCCAACTATCCCACCGGTAGAATATTTGAAGGTTACCGCCGTAAGCTTTTTTGTATGGATAATATCAACGGGCTGAAAATATATCGTTTCCCGCTGATAGCATCGAATTCCCGTAAGTCTTTCCCGAGGATAATAAGCATGATCTCTTTTTCTGTATCCTCGCTTTTTTCGGTATTAAAACTTTGGAAATTTAAACCTACTTATGTGCTTACCGAATCTCCACCGTTAACGTTGGCCGTTACTGGCATCATGTTATCAAAACTTACTGGTGCAAAGCATGTAATGAACGTATCGGACATATGGCCCCTGTCGGCAATGGAGTTGCACGCTATATCGGAGGGAGTCTTTTACAACATTCTAAGGAGGCTGGAACGAAGAACCTATAGTATGTCTTATGCATGCACTGGCCAGTCAGAGGAGATAGTAACTTATCTCAATAAGGAAGGTGGCAGTAAAACATTACTCTATCGGAATGGTGTGGATGTTGAAAGATTTGCAAATGCGGCAATGCGCATCAGGCAATCCGGCGAGCAGCTGAAAATCGTTTACACGGGATTGCTGGGAGTTGCACAAGGTATCTTGGCTGTTTGCAGGAACATAGATTTTGCCGCTGCGGGCGCTGAGTTTCATATATATGGAGATGGCGGAGAAAGAAACGATATTGAATTATTCCTTGCTAAAAACCCGCAAAAAGGAATTTGTTTGCACAAGCCTGTTGACAGGGAACAGATACCATCCATCTTAAGTAACTATGACGTGACCCTGATTCCGCTTAAGAAGCCGATATATGGTGCAGTTCCATCAAAGATATACGAGTCGATGGCTGCGGGATTGCCAATACTATTTGCTGGTGGTGGCGAAGGCGCCCAACTTGTAACCAGGCATAATGTGGGGTGGATTTGCGAACCGTCGGACTACCAGGAGATGAGGAACAGGATAAAAGAAATATCAATACTGAGTGAAGCGGATAAGGATGAATTACGGTCTAACTGTATCAAGGCGGCACAGGAAGAGTTTGACCGAAAAATACAGATCGACAGGCTCAATACCTTTTTAACGCAATAGGCAGCTATGGATCTTTCCGTAAAAGATATTATTGAATGGGATGTACTGAATTGGTCGCAGTTGATACGGTTTTGGTCGCCGATAATAGACGTACAGCCGCGGACAAAAAATGTTCTTGCCATTGGCGAGCGCAATGGTGGCCTTACTGCCTGGTTAGCATCAAAAGGGTTCAACGTGCTATGCACCGACCGGACTGGTCCCACAGATGAAGCGAAGGCTCTTCATCGGCGCCTGGGTATCGCGGATAACATCAGGTACGGACAACTGGACGTATTACAATGCGGCGATATTGCAGAGAAATTCGATCTCATCATTGCAAAATCGGTTATTGGTGGTCTTAAAGCGGATTATACCGACAGAACTACCCGCACTTTTGATGCGCAGCAAAAGGCAGTGAACAATATTTATGGTTTGCTCAACGATGGTGGATACTTTCTCAATGCTGAGAACATGCGTGGCTGTATGTTGATGGACAGCTATCGGAACAGGTCGGGTAAAAATAGCGGCTGGCGATATCTCAACAGCTGGGAAATAGATGTGTTATTCAGCCATTTTGAGTATAGGGACGTGCGCTGTTTCGGTATATTACCAACCCTGTTTGAGAATGACGCGCTCAACAAGCTGAGCTTTCAGCTCAATCGCGCACTCAGGTTTTTACCCCGTAGCTACAAGTATATTTCC
>CAMPKG010000159.1 GCA_946887085.1 uncultured Sphingobacteriales bacterium | reverse complement strand
ATCGAAGGACGCGGTGTGTTCTCTGAAGACGTTGATGTGATCGTTTGCGAGGGTTTTGTAGGCAATGTCATCCTGAAGATGGCGGAGTCGGTACACACAATCTTTACAGAACGCAACCTCAGCGATTCATTCCTCGATAATTTCAATTACGAGATCTACGGCGGTACACCGATCCTGGGTATCAACAGCCCCGTAATCATTGGCCACGGCATCTCCCACGCGCTTGCTTTCAAGAACATGATAGACGTAGCCCGCAAAATAGTGGCCGCCGGCCTGATGGACGTTTTCAAAAAACGTTTCGCAGCTACAACGCCGGTTGAATAATCCTTAATAAACTAATTACGGTTGCCAGGGCTTTATGCAAAGCCTGATGTGCTTTATGCATTTAATCACTATTTTCATAGCATAAGGTTAAATGACAAGTGCATGAAACAACTGCAAATTTCCCTGGCGACAGACCGCCTGACATTGAACCCTTTAGAAGTAAGTGATAGTAAATTTATTCTGGAGTTAGTTAATACGGAGGGCTGGCTCAAATTCATAGGAGACCGGAATGTTCATTCGATCGAAGATGCTGCAGGTTACACACAGCGTATAATATCCAACCCCGATATTTTGTATTGGGTAGTCCGGCCAAAGCACCAAAACGATTCCATCGGAATTATTACCCTGATCAAACGAAAAGAGCTGACATGGCCGGATATCGGATTTGCTTTCCTTCCTGCAGTTGCAAAAAATGGCTATGCTTTTGAAGCGTCCGATGCAGTTCTGCAGCACGTGTTAACCACAGGCGACATTGCTTTTTTAAATGCGATCACCAATAAGGAGAATGAAGTATCGGTGCATTTGTTGAAGAGATTAGGCTTCGAATTTATTGAAGAAAAAACAACACCTACCGGTATCGATCAAATATATGGCGCAGGCGCAGATAAAATATTGATCTCGCTGCTTGTGCAGTCTTTTTTTTCTGTTTTTACGAACACACACGGACGTCCACGCCTGTATGCCTTAAATGAAATGTGCCTGCAAGAGGCTTTGATCATTAGCAAACAATCAGCCGGAACAGATATAATGACTCTTTCAACCTTCGTTGCGCCACGAGAAAAACTTTTAACTGACGGCACGTTGCTGGATTTTGAGGAAAAGGAAATATCCGGAGATACAAAGATCGTCGGGGATATAGCGCAACATTATTCTAGGTACAAAAAAAAGGGTGTGCTGAATGGCGACCCCTTTGAAACGCATGGACATAAATTTTTTCAGCTGATCAAACTGGATAAGACCTGGAAGATAGGTGCTGTAGTTTGGAGTGATGAATAGAAATCCCTTATAAGGTTTTGGTATTCAGATCAATTGAAAGACACTTCCCACAGGATGAAGTACTCGACATAAGCGATATAAAAGTTCGCACGAACAGCCGACACAAATCACGATATTTGGAAAGTGAAGCCGATCTACTGTATCAGCGGCCTTGGCGCCGATGAGCGCATTTTCAAAAAGCTACATATAAATGGCCATGAGCTGAAATACATCTCATGGCCCGAGTTCGATCGATATGACGAATTGCCTTGTTATGCGCAGAAGGTTTCGGCATTGATACCCGATGAGAACCCAATTATTCTTGGCCTATCATTTGGCGGCATGCTGGCAGTGGAAATAGGCAAGATGCGGCCCGTAAAACAACTCATACTCATTTCCAGTGCGAAGACAGCAAATGAACCAACAAAATTTGGTGGATTGTTGCGTAAGCTTATAGTGACGCAGGTATTACCTGCTTTCATTTATAAAATGCCCAGCGACAGGATGTATGATATGTTTGGTGCGCAAACAGAAGAAGATAAAGAGTTGCTCCGGGGTATTCTAAAAGATTCAGACGGGCAATTCATGCGATGGGCTATGAAAGCTGTCACACTTTGGAGAAATCAAACCTATCCGGAACCGATATTGCATATTCACGGCACAGGCGATAAGATCATTCCAGCTGGTCCTGTACTCCCTGATCATTGGATAGAGAACGGCAGCCATATGATGGTGTACAACCGTGCAGACGAGATCAACACCATCCTCAACAAAGAATTCAATCCCTAAAAAATACCTGTCCATTTTTCGGTTGTTCGTACCTTGAGGAGGACGTTATTTTGTGTGATGTTGCAGCAAGAGCTTACCCCCGAGATCATGTACGAAGCCAGTTGCGGGAAGGATAGTTCTTTCGAAGGGTTGTTCTTTATGGCAGTCAAAACTACAGGTATCTTTTGCCGTCCGTCTTGTACCGCCCGCAAGCCAAAGTTTGAAAATATCGAATTCTTCTTCACTGCGAAAGATGCGTTGTTGCATGGTTATCGTCCGTGTAAAGTTTGCAAACCATTGCAACAGCAAGGCGAGACGCCGGACTATATCAGCAAACTTCTAGCCGACCTGCAGGCAGACCCTGCATTGAGGTTGAAGGACTGGGACCTGCGTCAACGCGGTGTTGAGCCTGCAACCTTGCGGAGGTGGTTCAAGGAACATTATGGTATGACCTTTCAATCTTACCAGCGGTTCCTGCGCATTAACCGTGCGATGGGACAGATAAGATATGGAGAGAAGGTGACCGGAGCGGCATTTAATAATGGTTTCGAGTCCATCAGTGGTTTCAGTGATAGTTTGAAAAGATTAACCGGCAGTTCGCCTAAAAAAACAAAACAACAGCAGGTGGTAACAATAACAAGATTGACAACACCCCTCGGCCCTATGATAGCAGGTGCGACGGATGAAGGCATCTGTCTTTTCGATTTTGCAGAGCGCCGCATGATGGAAACGATCATGAAGCGTATCGAAACAGCAACGAATGCACCATTGATGCCGGGTGAGCATCATTTGTTCAACGTGCTTGACAAACAAATGAAGGAATATTTCTCCGGCGAACGAAAAGAGTTTGATCTGCAACTTCATCTTATAGGTACACCTTTTCAACAGCAGGTATGGAACGGCCTGCAACAGATACCTTACGGCGAAACACGATCCTACAAAGGCCAGTCGATATTCCTGGGTAACGAAAAGGCCATCCGCGCAGTTGCCCGCGCGAATGGCGAAAATGGTATTGCTATTATCATCCCCTGTCATCGTGTGATTGGCGAGAACGGCCATCTTACCGGTTATGGGGGTGGCTTATGGCGCAAACAATGGCTGCTGGAACATGAAGCCAGGCATTCAGGAAACGATAAGCAGCTGCCGCTATTTAGTTAGCAGGCGTTTTTCCTTCCCGGATAATATCCACCAGGCCCTCTACGCTGAAATAGAATCCAACTGTAAAACGGGCGCCGTTGTGGTTCCAGTAAACATTGCTGATAGGATTGGCAAACACTGACTGAAATTGAACCTTAGCGAATTTATAACCTGCACGAATGGTGATGGCAGGCTCCAGAAAAGTGAAGCTTCCATTGTCTATGCGGTTGCCGTTCGGGTCTATCAGGTTATGACTGGCGAGGTACATATTGTCACGGCCATTGGCATCAAAATCTGAGAATCTCAGGTTGGTAAGGCGCATATTGAAACCGGCATCAAAGAAGTCTGACGTGACGCCGATACCGGGCTGCATGAACAGGCGCGTTACTTTCATATCAACATCGCTTTCCAATTTGCCTAAGCCACCGCCGCCGTATATATCCAATACTAGCTTGAACTTTTTTTCGCCAACAGGGTAATATCCGCCAATTCCCGCCTCGGCCAGGTAGGCCTTCGCTGCAACGTTGCCGCTAACCATGTCGGGAGCGCCTGGGGTATAGCTATAAGTGCTATAGTTGGCAATAATGCCCAGGTGTTTAATAGGTGAATACGCGCCCTGCAGATCGAAGAAGTTTGTGTTGCCGGCACCGCTGCCATCCCCGGTACTACCGGCGAAGTTGCAATGCAGCTGGCCCTTGTCAGTGAAGAGCGGTGCATTGACGGCATTGGGCTTGTAATAATAACGGTTACATGAGGTTGCGAAAATGCAGGTCATCACAATGATCGAAAGGTGGAGTTGTTTCATAAGTATAGTTGTCGTCGCTTTTTTGCGGCAACAAATGTACCAAAATGTTAAATGAGCCTAAGACTTGCAGTTTTAGCAAATTAAGCAGGCTGTTTTTCTTTAATTTTGGTGCTGACTACAAACCGGGTTATCGCCTTTGCATTTGCAGGGGAGGAAAGTCCGGACAGCACAGGGCAGCGCACCACCTAACGGGTGGGGTCCCGCGCAAGCGGGATACAGAAAGTGCCACAGAAAATAACCGCCTTCATCTTTTTGGAGGTAAGGGTGAAAATGTAGGGTAAGAGCCTACGCAGTACAATGGCAACATTGCATTGGGGTAAACCTTGCACGCTGAAATGCCAAATAGGCGGATGTTTGAGGGCGGCTCGCCCGAGTCCGTGGGTTGGCAGCTCGATCCCGCCAGCGATGACGGGACCAGATAAATGATAGCCGTCTCAAGACCATTTGAGATACAGAATCCGGCTTACAGGTTTGTGGTTATTTTGGTTAAATGATGGAATGTCCCCGCCGCAAGCGGGGCTTTTCATGTAAGAAATAATAAAGCCCGCATTTCGCGGGCCTTATTATTATCGTTGTATCACTATTTTTTCCGTTAGTATTCGTTCGGATGTTTGCATTCGCAGGGTATACACACCTGCGGGAAGATCCGACACTGAATACTGTTCTGCCGTGTAACCGTTGTTCACGCGCAGGTTGGTTGCCAGTTGCTTTACTGTTTTGCCTTGTATGTCAACAATGTCAACGGTGATATTATCCGGTTGGTCGAAATGGTATTTCACTACCAGTTCGTTGGTTGCGGGGTTGGGGTATGGCTGCAACAGCACTTGTCCCTTATAGTAATTGCTGCCCACAGAAAGATCAACCGGTGTAGACGTGTCGATAACGATATTCTCATCGCCAGCCTGGTAGTTCGTATACAGGAAATACGTCAGCATCATTTCATCGGTGGTTTCCTCACCCAGCTGAACATCCTTTGGCGGGTTGCTTGGGTTGTTTGGGTTGTTGGTTGTGTTATCGTAAAACGCTTTTGAGTATAGCGTAGAACCGCCGGGCACTTTGGTGATCTTACGGAGACTGTAGAAACCCTGCCAGTGAAAATTCCAGTCTTTGATGTTGATGAACTTGATAGTGTCATTGTTTGGCTTTACGGCAAAGGCATTAATGGTTTTACCAATCATATGCATATGCGGCGCGACACCCAAAATGGAAAAGTCGCCGGCAAAGGCGGGTATCGGAAACGTCTCGGTAAATGTTTTAGTAGTATTCGCAGGAATGAACAAAGGCTGGTCGATGTTACTGATGTGGTTGAGGACCGGATCGATCTTCACCTGGCGAACAGGGCTCGACGCAAAGAAGAAGCGTATCTGTGTAGAATCTGCCTGTGTTGCTGAGCCAGCGGGATAGTGGATCTGTATCACGATATCAGCATTTTTCGGAATTCGGATACCGAAGCCATTGGGCATTTTGATTGGCGTAGTGCCCGGTACCCATCCACCGAGCATCGTAACATCATTGTGGCCGACTCCACCAAAACTGGGGTAACCCGGACCTGACGATGCAGCATCAAACCCGGCGCATTTTCCCGTGGTGTCTGCATACACCAGTACGTGGTGCACGATGGGCCTGTTACCGGGGAGGGCCTCAAACGCCGTAATGTATTTATCGGTCAATTGGCCGCTGGGGATAACAAAACATTGGTACACATCGCCTGTAGTGGCGGTAGACGTGTACATAGGTATTTTGGTTATCAGGCTTGGTGTGCCTGGCAGGTCGCCGTTGGCGCTAAACAGAGGATCCGGCGGAGCCAGCGTAGGATCGCCCTGGGGTTTGCCATTATTAGCCCATGCAACTATTTTATCAATCTCTTGCTTAGACAGCAGCCTTTCATGCGCCAGCCTGTTGAAGGAGGGGTCTGGTGGCCAGGGTGGCATACGCTTGCTCAGCACTTCTGCAACAATGCCCGGTTGCGATGAGGCTGCGGCGTATCCTATGAGCGAAAAAGGAGCGATACCACCTGAACGATGGCAGGATGCACATTTATTGTTTAATATCGGTGCAATGTCCGTGCTCCATTCTGGTGTTTGAGCTTTGGCCATGGTAAAAGCCGCACCCAGGGTTAAGGAGAGAAGTAAATGTTTTTTCATGCTGTGTGTTTGACTGCAATTTAACTAATTAATTTATAATATAATTGACTTTGGCCAATTTGTCTTAGAGACCCTTTAACAGAGCAAAATGTTAGAAATGCTGATACACGATAGTTAGGTATTATCTTTGCACACTTATAATTTGCCTTACAGCAACAATGGAACTAAGCAAAAATTTTCAGCACGGCGACGCCGAACAGCATTGGTATGAACACTGGGACAAGTCAGGTTATTTTTCATCGGTTCCGGATGAACGGCCGCCCTATACCATAGTGATACCCCCGCCCAACGTAACGGGTGTATTGCATATGGGCCATGCGCTGAATAATACTATCCAGGACATACTCATCCGCCGCGCTAAAATGGAGGGGTATAATACCTGCTGGGTTCCGGGTACTGACCACGCATCCATCGCCACCGAAGCAAAGGTTGTTGCCATGCTTCGCGAAAAAGGCATCGATAAACGTTCTATTTCGCGCGATGAGTTTTTGAAATATGCCTGGGAGTGGAAAGAGAAGTATGGCGGTATCATCCTCAGCCAGCTGCGTAAGCTTGGTTGCTCGCTCGACTGGAAGCGAACCAACTTCACCATGAACGATGACTATTATGCTGCGGTGATGCGTGTGTTCGTGGAACTGTACAACAAAGGTTATATCTACCGCGGCGTAAAAATGATCAACTGGGATCCCAAAGCGAAAACAGCTTTGAGCGATGAAGAGGTGATTTATAAACAGACAAATTCAAAGCTCACTTACGTGCGCTACAAGATCGATAGCGATAAGGAGGAATATATCACCATCGCTACGGTTCGCCCCGAAACGATACTGGGTGATACTGCGGTGTGTGTGCATCCTGAAGATGAGCGTTACGCGCACCTGAAAGGAAAATATTGCTTCGTTCCGCTGATCAACCGCCGAGTGCCTATCATCTTCGATGATTATATCGATAAAGAGTTCGGTACCGGTGCGTTGAAAGTAACACCTGCTCACGATATCAACGACTACAATCTGGGCATTAAACACAAACTGGCGGTTGTCGACACGCTGAATGATGACGGCACGATGAGCGAGGCTGCACAGCTATATATCGGTGAAGACCGTTTTGCAGTGCGTAAGAAAATAATTGCTGATCTTGAAGCTGCCGGCAACCTTGTGAAAGTAGAAGACTACAGTAACCAGGTTGGTTTTTCTGAAAGGACAGATGCGGTCATAGAACCACGCTTGTCGATGCAGTGGTGGTGCGATGTAGAGCAGATAGCAAAGCCTGCGTTGGAGAACGTGATGAACGACGAGGTGGAGCTGCATCCTGCCAAGTTCAAGAACCTGTACCGCCACTGGGTGGGCAATATCAAGGATTGGTGCATTAGTCGCCAGCTGTGGTGGGGCCAGCGTATACCTGCGTGGTACGATGCTGATGGCGATATGTATGTTGCCATCAACGAAGAAGAAGCAAATAAACAATACGCTGCAAAAAAGCCTGGGCTCGCTAAACTGCAGCCACTAAAGCAGGATGAAGATGTACTGGATACCTGGTTCAGCAGCTGGTTGTGGCCGATGGAAGTATTTGGCTGGAACAAAGATGCGAACAACGCAGAGCTGAAATA
>CAMPKG010000158.1 GCA_946887085.1 uncultured Sphingobacteriales bacterium | reverse complement strand
CACCTGAGCCGCGCGCGGGACATCTATCCCGAACTGGCAAAGCATGGTGAGGTAGACGTGCTCATCAGTGGAATACAGGCTGATGTTGAAGTGCCGTTCCCCGTCAAATACCGCTATTATGGTCTAAGTTTTATTTTCGGTAAAACCGGTGGAGTTGATATTTGGGCAACAGTGCGGCGAATGAAACCCCTCCGCCTGATGCGCGATATAAACAAATTGCCGGTACAAGATTATGAACTTGTCATTAATGATTTTGAACCTGTATCGGCATGGGCGTGCAAATTAAAAGGTCGGCCGTGCATCAGTCTCAGCCACCAGTCTGCCGTACTAAATAGAAACGCGCCGCAGCCTGCAGCTACCGATATGCTGGGTTACATCGTGCTGAAACGCTACGCACCAGTTACCGCGGCGTATGGCTTTCACTTCAGGCAATACGATGAAAACATCTTTACACCCGTTATCCGCCGGGACGTACGCAATATGCAGCCGACCGACGAAGGACATTACACAGTGTATCTCCCTGCCTACAGCGATAAAACAATAGTGGAGAACCTTTCACAAATACACAACGCGGAATGGCGGGTATTCTCCAAACACAACAAAAAGCCTTTTGCCTACAAAAACGTACAGGTGCGGCCGATAGAAAATAAGGCATTTATCCACAGCATGGCATCCGGCACCGGTGTACTATGCGGCGCGGGATTCGAAGGACCGGCTGAAGCACTTTATCTTGGCAAAAAACTTATGGTGATACCTATGCACACTCAATATGAACAACAATGCAATGCCGCCGCTTTGGCTGACCTGGGCGTACCTGTCATAGAGGAACTTTCAGCGAGACACCATGAGAAAATAAAGTGGTGGGCAATGACAGATCACCGTGTGCAATTCCATGTACCCGACAATACCACACAGATCGTTGCCGATATCGTTGCAAAACACGCATTGGCAGAAACGCAATATAGAAGGGTCAGTTGCCGTTTAAGAAAGAACAAGTTTGTAAATTGTTCTATGGCTACATTGATACTGTTTGTTATAAGCGGTCTGTTTATGACTTGCTTTACTGCTTTGGCCTACCATAACCACATGGCGAAAAGAATCCCGGTAAAACTAGTGTATGTGCTTAGCATCCTGCTAATAGGATTTCTGGCAATTCCTTTCCTTTCGACAGCATTTAACGATATGCGGCGAATAGTAAAACTTGCAATTGCCGTTTCGTATTCCGGTTTTGCAGTGGCGATAAGCATTACAACAGCAGGAAGATTATATAGCTATTCAAGTCGCACATGGTGGCACAGCACAATCGCAACGTTCAATTTTTTGATCGGTGTATTCTTCACCTATTTCCTTCTTGGCAGCATTTTGTTCTTTGGGTTCAGGATGATAGACTAACTTTGAAGTGAAATAAATTGAGATGAGCGTACCTTTTACCTACGAACAGGCACAGGAAATATGCGAGGATTTTGAAGACCTTATCGATACAGAGCTGGTATTGCGTACACCTGACCCTGTTAAATGCCTGATAGATCACGTATGTATTGTACCGTTCAGCGAAACAGACAGGAAGTCCTTCATGGAACATTACAATGCTTCGGGAGATCCGCAACAAGCTTTATTGCAATGCAGCGGCGATGCATTTGATGTGCTCCTTATTGCCCGCGAAATAAATAACCCTGATGAAATTGTCATCCAGTCTATTGAAGAATATATTTCAGCCAATGGCGTGAGATATAATTTCCCTTAGTCATCTATTACTTTAGGCGTTGTTGTGGAGAGAAAGCCTTTCTCTCCGGGTCAAATCTGGATCTGTATAGCCCCATCGTATAATGGGTCTTCCCCATTCTCGCTTCTATGGCAGCACCGATTAAACCTCCCATCATGCTTGCAGTAGTTGCACCTGTGCCATCAAGCACGCCACGAAATTCCATATCTGCATAAAAATCGCCTCTTATAAATTCCATAGGTTGCGCATAATCCATGCCAGACAAGGACCAGGCTTCACCGTCATAAATCGCAAAAAAAGTTTTCGGTTTCATCTCGCTGGATCTTTGCCCTTTCTCGTTGGTGTAGTAAAAATATTCCTCTTGTATTCCTTCCCAGTTCGTTTCGCGAACGGACTTCATAAAAGGCGTATCAACAGGAGAATTATTTAAGAATTGTTCCATCGTGTAGTAAACGCCTTTTTTGAAGTATTTTGCCTGGTAAACAGGAAATTCCGACCTGACTTGTTGCCTGCGGGTCAGCACCTGCTCTTCATCTAAAACGTAGTCCTTTATATGCCGCAAACGCTGACTACCGTGTTGCTGGAGGATCGAGCTCATTTTTTGCTTAACCGAATGTAAGAGCAGTGCACTAACATCAAAACCCGAAGTCGCCTCATATAACGAATCGATTTTGGATAAGAAAACATATCTGTTTCTGTGACCTCCGAATAGATCAACATCAAGATAGAACGTTCCTATCTGGCCGTTATTTGCCTGGTCCTCTATCTTCAGTCCGTGCACAACAAGCAACAATTCTATATGCTCGTTGCTGGGCCCCGCAAGCATCCGGTCATAGTAGGAAGCAAGCACTTCAGGCAATGGCTGTTCCGTAACTATCGATTTGCTTCGATTGAATGCCCCAGTCTTCAGTTCTCCCAAACTTTCTTTATTGGCACGCAGATCAATTACACGCAACTTCCCATAACTTGCTTGCCTGATGGTATGAAATACGGTATCAAATCGAAGAGTATACTTTTGCGCCCTTAAGCTGATTGAAACACAGAAGGAAAAGGCAAAAAGCACCAAAAGTCTATGGGAACGCACAATCATTAGCATTTGTTAGAAGGATGTAAAATACTTCATTTACGCATCTGCGATACCAACGCTTTGATCCTGGTGATGAATATAATTTTTACAAAAGCGGCAATCTTACCACATATTGCCCGCCTTCTGCGCCATAGAATATTCTGCGCCTGGTTGCAAGGGCATAGCGCCTGGTAATATTTTCAAGGCCTATCCCGAGTCCTTTTTCCTTGCTCAGTTTCACCTGAACATTGTTCGCGATCGTAATATAATTATGATCAGCAGAAATGGAAACAATTAACGGTTGCGAAGCTGAAACGACATTGTGTTTCATGGCATTCTCTACCAACAGCTGCAATGCAAGCGGCACTGCCTTTCTTTCGCTTCTCACTTCATCGGGCACATCGATCTTTACCTGCAACGCATTACCAAAACGGCTTTTTTGCACCTGTATGTAATTGTCGAGTATATCCAACTCCTCAAACAGGTAAATCTGGCCCTCGCTGCGATAAGCCAGTATGTTACGATACAGATCGGCAAGGTGGCTGGAATATACCAGTGCTTTTTGCGGCTCCTCCTCTATCATGCCCGTTAACGTATTCAGGCTATTGAAGAGAAAATGAGGATTTACCTGGCTTCGCAGATGATCGTATTCAAACATCATACGCTGCTGCTGCAATTGAGCAACCTTCTTCACATGCCGCTCACGCTGGCGGGCTGCAAAGTAGAGCAACGTTGTAAAAAAGATCGCACCGCTAACTATAAACCAAGGCTGTTTCCACAAAGGCGCTAATATCTTAAAAGCGTATTGCTGCTCCACCGCATTTGCAAAACCCGGGAAGACAGATGCCTGTACCCGGAATTTATAGTTACCCGGTGGTAGTTTCGGAAAGATCACAAACTCATCGTTGGTAGGCACCCAATCGTCATAATAACCCTCAAGCTTGTAACGACAGTTGAGCGATTTCGGATCAAGAAAATTGATGGTGGTAAACCGGAAGTTGAAATGATTCTCATCTGCCGGATACGTTGTTTTCTTCTGCGGATGATCCAGGAACAACAAAGTGTTACCTGCCGTTGCGCTGGTATCATATAGTTTTTTCAACCTACCCTCCTTACGCAATGCCAACAGGTGATCGAGATAAGAATGTTGTTTTACGCCCATACCAGCTGCGTAATAATCAAGCATCGAGTTGATACCTGCAAGGTGGTAGTTGGTCTTATCTGTATCTGTTGTCTGCAGCGCGTATTTGATCCAACCGCCATTGTACAGAAAATAAAACTCGTTGTTGATGCTCTGAAATTTTACGAGATAATCAGGGATATGAACTATAACCTCGGTATTCTTTTGCAGCCAGTACATCACAAAGTTGTCAATTCTCCTTCGCTCTGCCATCTCACGTCCCAGGGGCGATCGTTGCAGCCACTCAATACAAGGTATAACATAGTGTTGGTACTCATCGTAATTCAAACGTTGATCTATAACCATATCCCTGGGTAATGGCGATGGAGGCTGAGCGCACCATGCTCCCGTTTGAAGGCACATAGCCATGACAGAGCATATCAACCTGGTAAACTTCATTCGGGGACAGTTAATTACACTCCTAATATATTTTGTTTAATACATAACAGGAAGTATTATCCCGGAATTTTCGTACAAAAAGATACCCGGCTGCGTGTGCCGGGTAGATAAGCAGTATTTTTTTGCCCCTTAAATTACCTGAACTACTTTGGTTGGCTCCAGGTTAGCATTACGGATAGATACGTTACGGGCCACATTTTGCGCTAATTGTACAAAGTCCTTATATGCTGGATTCTGCTCATCGAGAATAGCAGGTATACCTTTGTCGCCGCCTTCGCGTATAGATTGTACCAGCGGAATTTCGCCGAGGAAAGGCAGGTCGAATTGCTCTGCCATCTGCCGGGCACCGCCTTTACCAAAAAGGTAATATTTATTGTTGGGTAATTCTGCCGGTGTGAAATAAGCCATGTTCTCTACAACACCCAGTATCGGCACGTTGATCTGCTGTTGTTTGAACATCATCACAGCTTTACGCGCATCCGCCGCTGCTACTGCCTGGGGGGTAGAAACGATAACAGCACCTGTAACAGGCACTGATTGTACCATCGTCAGGTGTACATCGCCTGTGCCTGGCGGAAGGTCAATAACAAGATAGTCGAGTTCCTGCCAATACACGTCTGTAATAAACTGCTTCAGCGCAGAGCTAGCCATAGGGCCGCGCCAGATCACCGCTTGTTTTTCATCTATCAGCAAGCCAATAGACATAGCTTTGATGCCGTGCCTTTCTAAAGGCACTATCATGCCTTTGCCGTTCACTTCCGTCATCTTCGGTCGCTCATCGCGCATGCCTAGCATGATGGGAATAGAAGGGCCGTAAATATCTGCATCCAGCAGGCCCACAGAAGCACCCTCTTTCGCAAGGCCCAATGCAAGGTTGACAGCAATAGTAGATTTACCAACACCACCCTTACCCGAAGCTACCATGATAATATTCTTCACGCCGGGCAGCACCGATTTGTTGTCTTTACGATTCGTCACCACATTGGCTGTCATATGCACGTTCACAATTGCTTCCTTATCCACGAGGTGATGGATAGCCGTGATACAGGCCTTTTCAATCATCTCTTTAAGAGGACAGGCTGGTGTGGTCAACACCACGGTAAAAGAAACGTTCTTTCCATCGATCTCAATATCACGCACCATGTTCAGGGTAACAAGATCCTTACCCAGATCCGGCTCCTGAACATTGCTCAACGCCGCCAATACCGTTTCTTTCGTTATCATACTAAACCTTTGTTAAAGTGAGGCAAATGTGCGACAAAAATACGCCATGCATAGTTTCTTTGTGCAACATCCGGCAAGAGTATCGTTAATACTTTTATTGATAATATTAATGGGACTGGTTTTAAAAACTGCCCGCTGGACACTAACTTTGAAGACAATGGGATCAAAGACCTGGTTATATAGCCTTGCGCTGATTTGTGGTTGTCTGTTTGCTTTTTCGTCTTTCGGGCAGGATCCCTTCGAGAATATCATCCAGATAAACGGAGTCACAATGACTGCCGACAGCCTGAGGGCAGTACCGGGAGTAACAGTATTGGTAAAAAACAAGAATCGTGGAGTAGAATCGAGCCCTATGGGTGTGTTTTCGATTGTGGCGTACAAAGGGGACACCCTTCAATTCTCATCCATTGGTTACCGTACCAAGGAATACGCCATTCCGCAGAATATTGCAGGCCATTATTTCTCACTGATACAACTAATGGTGCAGGACACTTTTTACCTGCCGGAAACGATCATACGTGCTTTGCCAACTAAAGAGCAATTTGAGTATGCATTCAGGTATGCGCAAGTGCCCGACGATCCTCTTGAAACTGCCAGGAAAAATACCGATGCCCTTACGCTCCGTGCGCTTGCGTACAGCATGCCGCGCAGGGGCAGCGAGAACCAGGCGGCCTACCAAAGTATGCAGGCAGTACAGGCCAGCTATTATGGGCAGCGTCCCCCGTCCAATGTGTTTAGTCCGCTCGCATGGGCTGAGTTTTTCGATGCCTGGAAACGCGGCGATTTCAGGAGAAAGCGCTAACTACCGTTTCATTATCGACAGGTATTCCACCCAGGGACCAACTTCCTCTTTATATTGCTTAGCCATTACCCTGGCTATCTGCGCTATGTGCGAAAGATCGTGCGCTACCCAGGTTGATAATAATTGTCTGAGTGTAACTGTTCCGAAAGAGGGATGAATACCTGTTTTACTGAGAACCTGTTCGGAGATGTTTAGCGATCTGAATTCTTCGAGGTTTTGTTTCCTGATAGTTGCAAATTCATCTAGTAATTGATCGAGCGTTTTACCCTTGCTTTCATTGAATTGCGCGAAGCGATCAAAAGGAACGAACTCTTTATCTGTATCGCTTAAAGTTTTTCGGATACGCGCCATCCAATCGGTGCGCTCACCGTGTATCAGATGGCCTACTACATCGTAAACACTCCAGGTATCCCCACCTTCGTTATTGACGATCCATTCATCACTCAAACCCTGCAACCATAGTTTTAGTAAAGCCGGCGTTTTTTCGAGGATAGGCAGCGCCTTATCGATAGCGTATTCCATAACCATTTGGTTTGATCATAAAATTCGCTAAAATATTGATGGGAGAAAACTTAAGAATGTCGAACAGGTTTAAAACAAAAAGACCCTCATGCATTAGCATGAAGGTCTCTTAAATAAATATGGCAGCTACCTACTCTCCCGCATTGTTGTGCAGTACCATCGGCCATGAGGGGCTTAACTTCTCTGTTCGGAATGGGAAGAGGTGAACACCCTCGGCAATACCACCATAAGACGGTTTGACGATTTGTTATGCGTCTAATATCGAGACATAAAGGAAAAAGCAACTTAAATATAGTAGATAAGAAAAATAAAATTAAAGCTTACGGGCAATTAGTACTACTCGGCTTTGATGTTACCACCTTTACACCTGTAGCCTATCAACGTTATCGTCTATAACGACCCTTAAAAGTAAACTCATCTTGAGGAAGGTTTCGCGCTTAGATGCTTTCAGCGCTTATCCTGGCTGTACATAGCTACTCTGCACTGCACCTGGCGGCACAACAGATACACCAGCGGTACATACGCTCCGGTCCTCTCGTACTAAGAGCATGTCCTCGCAATTTACTAACGCCCACCACAGATAGGGACCGAACTGTCTTGCGACGTTCTGAACCCAGTTCACGTGCCACTTTAATCGGCGAACAGCCGAACCCTTGGGACCTTCTCCAGCCCCAGGATGTGACGAACCGACATCGAGGTGCCAAACCTCCCCGTCGATATGAGCTCTTGGGGGAGATCAGCCTGTTATCCCCGGAGTACCTTTTATCCTTTGAGCGATGGCCCTTCCATACAGAACCACCGGATCACTTTAGCCTGCTTTCGCACCTGCTCGGCTGGTCAGCCTCACAGTCAAGC
>CAMPKG010000157.1 GCA_946887085.1 uncultured Sphingobacteriales bacterium | reverse complement strand
GAAATGCCGGCAATCCCTTTGAGTTTGATTACGCAGGCTATTGCGCAAGACACAATCTTTACTATCAGCAATTCCTCGCACCGCAAGACATTATCGTTGCAGGTAAGGCTTCTGCCTCCAGTCGTTCGTGGATAGATGTGCTGCACGAGGCTTGCATGCGCCAGCTTGAACGGTATGTTCATAACAGACAGACGCTGGGATTATTGCAGGCCATGCTTATCGGTGATGAAGCCAATCTCGACAGTGATCTGCGACAAGCCTACTCCGAAACAGGCATCATTCATGTGATAGCCATCTCAGGCTCTCATATTGCCTTCCTGTTTTTCATGATCACTTTCCTGCTCGGGTGGATAAAGAACAGAAAGTACCACTGGATGAAATACGCCATTGCGCTTCCTTTGGTATGGGCATATGTGCTTATTGCCGGCGCTCCGCCCTCAGCAGTACGGGCCGCTATAATGTTCTCCATCCTCGGCCTTGGTTTCGCACTGCAGAAACAACCTAATACACTCAACCAGCTGATGGTAGCAGCCTTTGTGCTGCTATGTGTGCAACCGGCGTGGCTCTACTCCATCGGATTCCAATTGTCATTTCTCGCAGTGCTTTCGCTGATACTGTTTTATCAGCCGGTCTATTCCTGGCTCAAACCAAAGAACGCTGTGGTACGCGCCACATGGTCGGCGGCAGCGGCTAGTATTGCCGCTGAGCTACTGGTTGCGCCATTCGTTGCCTACTATTTTCATATTTTCCCGTTAACCTTCATCGTCGCCAATGTTGCCGCATTCCTGTTCATGGGCATAGTGCTTGTCGCAGGAATGTTGGTCATTTTATTCAGTGCTATTACCCCTGTTGCATCCGGCATCGCCGCGATCACGACGGGAATGGTAACCATGTTCAACCAATTCGTCTATTGGTTGCAACAACTCAACCCTGGCTGGATGCTGCAACTGAACATAGAAGCTGCGGAGCTATTGCTTATTTATTTGCTGATCGCATTACTGAGTATCGGTCTACTCAAGCGGGATCAACATGCGGTAAAAGCTAGTATAGCCGTAGCATGCTTGCTACTGATAGTTATAGCCTACTCCGAATGGCAGGCTTTGCGCCAGTTGCGGGTGGTCGTGTACAATGTCAATCGCGCAAATCATGTCGAGATGATCGAGGGCAGATCCTACAGAGTGCTTAACACCGGGCAGTTAACGGAACAGCAGGAAAAATTCTCCATCCGGCCAGCGCATATCGGCTGGTATGCAGATACCAGGCTGGCTCCTGGACCAGGCAATTTCTATCAGATCAGCAGCAAAGCCGTCCTGTTGCTTGACAGTCCAACTAACAATGCCCACTCGCAAGCCAATTATATCATCCTTAATTTCAAGCCCAAAGCAGCTGATTTTACTGCTATCCAAAACGCATATTCACCACGTAAGATCATACTTGGCAGCCATGTCAGCCTACGGCAGTCCATCAAATGGAAACATCTCTGCGACAGCCTTAAAATTCCCTTGCATGCTACCCAAACCGATGGTGCTTTTGTATTGGAGTCTCTTTAGCCTAATTCATAGAACCTTCCTATCTTCGCGGCTCAAATCGAATAAAGTTTCTTCATATGAACCGCCGGATACAATCTGCACTGATCTCAGTTTTTTACAAAGATGGTTTGGAACCTATTGTGCGCAAACTGCACGAGCTTGGTGTAAAACTGTATTCTACCGGCGGTACGCAGTCATTTATTGAGCAGCTAGGTATTCCCTGCACGGCAGTCGAAGAGGTAACCAGCTATCCATCTATACTCGGTGGCCGTGTAAAAACCCTGCACCCAAAAGTATTTGGCGGTATCCTAGCCCGCCGCGACTTTGACGACGATCAAAAGCATGTTGCGGAATACGAAATACCCTTGCTTGACCTTGTGATCGTTGACCTCTACCCTTTCGAGGAAACCGTTAGATCGACGACTGAAGAAAAGACCATCATCGAAAAAATAGACATAGGTGGTGTATCCCTGATACGTGCAGCCGGCAAAAACTATAAAGATGTTTGCATTGTTGCATCGCGCAACCAATATGGCAAGCTGCTTGAATTGCTCCAATCGCAAAACGGTGAAACAGTTTTGGAGAACAGGCGCGAGTTTGCAGCCGCTGCATTTGCCGAATGCGCACATTACGATGTGGCTATAGCCGATTATTTCAACAAAAACAATGGCAGCGCTTTCCAGCTTTCTTATAGTAATGAAAGATCACTGCGTTACGGAGAGAATCCTCATCAGTCCGCGGCTTTTTATGGCGATATTGATGCTCTATTTGAGAAGCTGAACGGCAAAGAGCTTTCTTACAATAACCTCGTGGATGTCGATGCAGCCTGCCAGATCATCTCTGAATTTTCTGATGTTGCATTTGCCATCATCAAACACACCAATGTATGTGGTGTAGCCGAGCGCAGCGATGTGGTGAATGCATGGGACGCGGCACTGGCCGGCGATCCTGAAAGTGCTTTTGGCGGTGTGTTGATCACAAACCAGTCCATTAACCTGGAAGTAGCTAAAAAGATCAACGACCTGTTCTTCGAAATACTGGTGGCGCCCGCTTTTGACGAAGACGCGCTCGCATTACTGAAAGGCAAAAAGAACCGTATCCTGCTACTGCAGAAGGAAAAATTTTATCCGCAACGCGAGTACAAGCGCATCCTTAACGGCGTCCTCGTTCAGGAAGCTGATAAAACCAACTATGCCGAATGGATGGAAGCAGGCGCGCGCAACTGCACTGAGGAGGAAAAGAAAGACCTCATCTTCGCTAACATTGCCTGCAAGCACCTAAAGTCAAATGCCATTGCCCTGGTAAAAAACAGGCAGCTGATAGGCAAAGGCTGCGGACAAACAAGCCGTATCGATGCGCTTCGCCAGGCTATTGAAAAATCGAAACAATTCGGATTCTCTCTGGAAGGTGCGGTACTTGCATCGGACGCCTTTTTCCCATTCGACGATTGCGCACGCATGTCGCACGAAGCCGGTATCGAGGCGATCATACAGCCGGGCGGCTCAATGCGGGATAATGATACCATACAGTATTGCAAAGACAATGGTATGGCGCTGGTGCTGACGCAAACACGCCATTTTAAACACTAATTACTATATTCACGGTCTGTGGTATCCATACTCATAGACGATGAATTTCTATTGCGTTCGTTTCAACCGGACGATGCGCCTTCTTTGTTTAAGGCGGTTGATGAATCGCGCCAGCACTTGAGGAATTGGCTGCGTTGGGTGGATGTTACAACTAAGCAGGAGCATATACTCCAGTTCATATTACGGACACAACAACAGCAATACAACCAGGAAGCATTAGAATTAGGCATCTTTCACAACCGCGAAATAATAGGAGGCATCGGCATGCATGACTGGGATCATTTCCTGAAGAAAGCGCAACTGGGTTACTGGATAAAGAAAGAATATGAAGGTAAGGGTATCGTGCACAAATGCCTCGAACGCTTTATTGATTTCCTCTTTGAAAAACCAGGACTAAATAAAATAGAGATCCACTTCATGCCATCGAACAAACGAAGCGCTAAGCTTGCAGAACGTTTGGGTTGCAAAGTAGAGGGTGTTATCCGCCAAAGTTATTTCATGAACGGGCGCCTGGATGACCTGGTCATCACCGGGTTGCTGAAAACAGAGTGGACCTCGAAAGAAAATTAGGCATTCTTAGGATTCGTCAGCTTGTCCCATATTTCGGGGATCCGCTTTATCCAGTTCAACTCTTTCATTTTGTATCGCGCCTCCTCTACCGGGCTGCCGAAGTACACTTTACCCCCTTCAATGGTTTGCGCCACACCGCTTTGCGCATAAACAACGGCAGCTTTACCGATGGTCAGGTCTTTGGATACACCAACCTGTCCCCACAGTATTACTTCATCCTCTATAATGGCTTTCCCGCCGATGCCTACCTGTGCGGCAAAAAGGCAATTTTTACCTATCACAGCGCCATGGCCGATATGGATATGGTTGTCGAGCTTAGTACCCAGGCCGATGATCGTATCGCCGCTCACACCTTTGTCTATGGTGCAGCAAGCTCCTATCTCTACGTCATCGTGAATGATAACACGTCCGCAGCTTAACAGCTTGTCGTACTGCGCATCACGTTCTTTCCTGCGCTTAAAATAAAATGCATCAGCGCCTATTACCGTGCCCGCATGTATCACAACGTTATCGCTAATGACCGTATGATCGTAGATGGTAACGTTCGGATGTATCAGGCAGTTCTTACCAATACGCACATGATTGCCGATGAATACACCGGGTTGTATATGTGTGCCTTCGCCAATGGTGGCCGTGTCAGCAATCATCTTAGTTGCCGGCTCAAAAGGACGGAAGCGGTTCACGATCTTCACATAAGCGCTGAACGGATCGGGGTGAACAAGCAGCGTTTTACCAGGAGGACAATCAACTTCTTTATTGATGATGATAATAGTGGCAGCAGAGCGAAGGCAGGCATTATAATATTTCTCAAAATCAACA
This sequence comes from uncultured Sphingobacteriales bacterium, assembly GCA_946887085.1. Next base: position 3,267 of record CAMPKG010000157.1, on the reverse strand, counting down.
AAGGAGATATCACCGTTCGTAACCTTATGGATTTCATTAATGCCCTCCGCCATTTGTCCCTTGTCACCTACCAGCTTTGCATCAATAAATTCCGCTATCCATTGTACCGGTATTGCCTGTTCAAACTTCATAGTCCTGAAAAAGTTTCCGCAAAAATACATAACCCCCTAAAACCTTGCAGGAAAAGATATTTGAGAGATATTTGCATGCGGGTGGCTAACTATATAAATATCAATGGAGTGACCGTTCCGGCAGGCCAGGCGAAGGCCTATTCCAATAGCGCCTTTCGTTATGGAGTGGGGCTGTTTGAGACCATACTGATACTTGACGGAGAGATCATGCTCTGGCAATACCACCAATCGCGCCTGTTGATTGGCATGCATGTACTGGGCTTTAAGCTGCCTGAAACCATAGCACAGAAACCGCTGGAGGATCATATCCTGGATGTGGTGCGCAAAAATAGCCTGTTATCGCGTTGCAAACTGCGCCTGCAGGTATTCTCAGAGAATGGCAGCTTTGGCCACACAGACAATACCATATTCATCGCTGAATGTTTTGAGGTCGATCCATCCGTTCCTGCGCTAAACGAAACCGGTTTAAAGCTGGGCTACGCTCAGGGCATTGTAAAATCGTTCGATTCGCTGGCAAACCTTAAAACGACGAGCGCGCTTGGCTATTCAATTGCCGCACATCAGGCCAAAACAAATGGCTGGGATGACGCCCTCCTGTTCAATCAGCATCGTAATATCATCGAAACATCCATTGCCAATATTTTCTGGGTGAAGGAGCGAACAATATTTACGCCTCCGTTGTCCGAAGGCTGCATTGCAGGCACTATGAGGCGTTATCTTTTGGATCATTTACCAGACGCAGGTTTCAGCGTTATCGAACAGCCGTTAACTAAAGAAATCTTAAAATCGGCAGACGCTGCATTTCTGACCAATGCCATCCGCAGGATAAAATGGATACGTAGTATTGATGATACTGAGTACGATATGGGCATCATCCCCGATATCGCAAAAAAGCTCCTCTCTTAGGCATCTCCGTTATTTATCATACATCTTCTGTCTGGCATAGTGTTGTTTACTGCCTCACTAAAGAGGCAGCGATGAAGCAATCGTTACTTATACTGGTTTTGATAGTTAGCACGGCAACAAGCCTGCGGGCACAACAGGTACGCTTGGGGCCAGAAGCCGGCATCGGCTTCACCAACATGGCGTTCCAGGAGAATGGCATCAAACAAAAGCCTTCGTCGCTAAAAGGTTTGCGAGCAGGCTTTATCGCCGACGTAAAGGTCAATGACATCGTTTCCTTTCAACCCGGTTTGCTTTATGCCGCGAAGGGTTATAAAACAAGCAAGACAGCCATTAAGACGAACAACATCGAAATGCCACTGAACCTGCAGGGAAAATTCCTGTTTGGACCCGGCTTCTTCTTCGTGGGTGGAGGGCCTTACCTTGGCTATGTCTTGGGTGGCAAAACCACAATGGGCCTGGACGGCGAAACAAGCGATCAAAAAACGGCCATCAAAATAGGCAGCACAGCGGCTGACGATCTACGCCCACTGGACATAGGTATGAACTTGAATACGGGCTACCTGGTGAAGAACGGCATTTTTGTCCGGGCCAATGCAGGCTTTGGCCTGCGCAACCTGCAACCGGAAGGTAATACCGGGTTTTCCAAACGAAATGCTTCCCTTTCATTTACCATTGGCTACCTGCTGGGCAAATAGGCCGAAAAAATCTTAAAAACCGCCTTCAGAGGGCGGTATGCGTTGCTTAACTTTGCGCGCATGACAAATAACGTTCGTGTCCGGTTTGCACCAAGTCCAACAGGTGGCTTGCACCTGGGTGGTGTGAGGACCGTCTTATACAACTATCTTTTTGCAAAGCACCATGGCGGCCAGTTTGTGCTGCGTATCGAGGATACAGACCAGAGCCGTTATGTAGCAGGCGCTGAAGAATACATCTTCAAATGCCTGGAATGGTGCGGTATGGAGCCCGATGAAAGCCCCCTGAAAGGCGGGCCCTATACACCTTACAGGCAAAGCGAACGCAAATACCTGTATTATGAGTTTGCACAGAAGCTGCTGGATGCCGGGTATGCCTACTATGCATTCGACACGCCCGAAGAACTGGAGCGCATGCGCACTGACCTGAAGAGCGACCAATACACCAACCCGCAGTACGACCATAAGACGCGAATGGAGATGAACAACTCGCTGACGCGTACGCCCGAAGAAGTAATAGAACTGCTTGCTAAAGGCACGCCGCACGTGATCCGCATCAAAATGCCGTTCAATGAGAAGGTGAGGTTCACCGATATGATACGCGGTGAGATGGAATTTGACACCAGCCTGGTAGATGACAAAGTTTTGCTGAAAGCAGATGGAATGCCAACCTATCATTTAGCCGTGGTTGTAGACGATTACCTGATGAAGATCACGCATGCCTTTCGCGGTGAGGAATGGTTGCCTAGTGCACCGGTACATGTCCTCTTATGGAAATACCTGGGCTGGGAAGAGCAGATGCCGCAATGGGCGCACCTGCCGTTGATACTAAAGCCCGATGGCCATGGCAAGCTGAGCAAGCGCGATGGCGACCGCCTCGGCTTCCCGGTATTTGCCATGAACTGGACCGATCCGCGCACAGGCGATGCTACCGAAGGTTTCCGCGAGCGCGGCTTCCTGCCGGATGCATTCGTTAATATGCTGGCAATGCTGGGCTGGCATTCGGGTACGGAGCAGGAGATCTTCTCAATGGAAGAACTTATTGAAAAATTCTCTATCGACCGTGTGCATAAAGGCGGGGCGAAGTTCGATTACGAGAAGGCCAAATGGTTCAACCATCAATACATACAGCGCAAGAGCGATGCAGAGCTGGCAAAGCTTGCAATGCCTTATATAACCAGCCACGGCATTGTGCCCGACGAAGCTTACCTGGCAAAGGTTGTAGCCCTTGTTAAAGAACGCTGCACACTGCTCAGCGATTTCTGGGAGCAGGGCCATTTCTTCTTCCGTACGCCGGAAGTTACCGAGCTTGCTGCCATTAAAGACAAGTGGAACGATGCCAAGCGCACTTTTTTTGAAGCATGGATAGCCCAGCTGGATACCGTTGCCAACTGGGAACATACCGCATTGGAAGAGAACTTCAACGCTTTATTGCCTGCACACGGCCTAAAGAAAGGCGATGTGCTTTTGCCCTTGCGCATTATGCTGGTGGGTGGCAAGTACGGGCCGGGCGTGTTCAATATTGCGGAATTGATAGG
>CAMPKG010000156.1 GCA_946887085.1 uncultured Sphingobacteriales bacterium | reverse complement strand
GCTATATCCGCCGACAGTGGCGGCTCGAATACGATCTTTGATTCTGACTTCAAAACGCGACAAACTGACTCAGCCAGGCCGAGGATGGTGATCACGGCTCTTGCATTGCCGATATTGAAACTGTGTCCGATCGCGTCCGGATTTTCTATACAGCGCGTCAGGCAGTCAACGAAATCATCTACATAGCACCATGCCCTGATCTGGTTTCCATCGCCGTGCACCTTGATATCCTGGTTGGCCAGCGCCTTCTTGATAAATACCTGGATGGCCCCCTCACCAGTTTGACCCGGACCATATACGTTAAACGGACGAACCGTAACAATTGGTAGATGAAATTGCCGGTGGTAAGCATGGGCAAGGTGTTCTCCCGCCAGTTTACTCAACTCATACCTCCAAAGAGCTTCACCTGCAGACCCTGCCACTGTCGAGTCACTTTCAGATGACCTAAACGCCATGCTTCCAAAGACTTCCGAAGTAGAAAAATCTACAAACCTGTCTTTCACCCCGTTGACCTTTGCAGCTTCCAGGGCATTTGCGGTACCCATCATATTTACACGCATAGTACGTACAGGGTCGATGATCACAGTGTCAATGCCAGCAATTCCAGCAGCGTGAATTACCACATCAGCTCCCTTCATCGAAGAGCATAACAGGTCAAAATCCAGCACATCGCCTTTCACGATAGTAAGGTTTTTGTGATCCGCCACTCCGCTATTTGTCAACGTATCCCGATGGAAGTTATCGTAGACAACAATTTTATTGTTATCTATATAATGCTTGATAAGCGTATTGGCAATAAAGCCTGCCCCGCCCGTTATGAAAATTGTTTTGTTGTATATCATAGTTAATTACTTATCTGGTTAACGATAGAAGCTATATATTGGATATCCTCCTTTTTAAGTTTTTCATAAATAGGCAATGCAAGCCCATGGGTAAATGCTTTTAATGCATTTGGGTAAAGTTCGGTACAAGGCAGGCTATACTTGCTTTTATAGTAAGTCTGCGCTGGTATACATTGGGCGCCATAGTTCACCCCTATACCTTGCTCTCTCAATTGCTTTATGATATCGGCCTGCGAAAGGCTGTCGTCCAAAAGCACATGAAAGGTCTGCCATGTGTGATTCCTGTTTTCCGGAATTTTCGGCAACGTAATGAGCGGGTTGTTTATCTCGTTGAAATACACTTCAGCCAGCGCTTGCTTGTATTCAAGTATACCAGGCAACCTTCGAAACTGGCTATGTACCAAAGCTGCCTGAAAATCGGTCATCCTGTAATTATAGCCCGCCTCTACAAAATCCATTTGCCCGTTCACTAATTGTATACCGTGATTACGAAGCACTCTTACTTTGGCTGCCAGCTCAGGATTGTTTGTTGTTAAAACCCCGCCCTCTCCTGATGATATTGCTTTTCGCGGATGTAGCGAAAATGAACCAAAGTCGCCAAATGCGCCCACGTAGCGGCCATTTTCCCTGGCGCCTAGCGCGCAAGCAGCGTCCTCAACAACTGCAATTTGATATTTCTGTGCAATTTGCCGGATCGCAGTCATATTTGCAGCAAGCCCGAATTCATGTACGGGCATAATCGCTTTTGTTCTATTCGTAATCTTTGCTTCTATGGCGTCTGCGTCTATGTTAAAGGTTGTTATGTCGATGTCTACGAACACCGGCGTCGCGCCGGTAAGCTCTACAACATTTGCCGTTGCGACATATGAAAATGCCGGAACAATGACCTCATCACCCCTGCCGACACCTAAACACTGCAACGCCAAATGCAAAGTGGCAGTGCCATTGCTCACACAAATCGCCTCTTCCACACCAATATATTCCGCAACGGCCCGCTCAAATTGGTCTACCTCTTTACCTTGCACCAGCATGCCGCTTTTTAGCACACGTACTACTTCCGCAATGTCATCATCATTGATGTCGGGCGATGCAAGTGGAATGAATTTTGTTAATTCCTGTTGATTTGCCATGTCGAATTAAAACGTATGATACCCATATCCCAGTTAAACACATATCCCGGATGTTCGCCTTCACCGATCTTCAGTACTTCAAAATCAAAAATATTCTCCACATAGTCCAGCGATAACCCGTTGGGCATATGTGCGCCCAGTGTAATAGAATATTTGCCGGGTTGAAGATGATTTTCGATCTGTGCTTCGATCGTATTGACCCCTTTAACAAGCGAAGTTTTATTATACAGATGATGGTCGTACTTATTGCAGGCATGAACTATCTCAAAGCCTTCGCTATTTGATATCCTCACATCAACTATCACATCTTCGACATTTTCCTGCGAGTCTATTTCTGCATAGAGCCGGATGGGAGTCTGGTAAAATACAGAACTGCCATCTCCTGTATGATTTATTAGTCTCAGTTTGGTATAGCGCAATACACCTGTATTATGAAGCGATGATTTTTCGGGTATGCTTCCATCATTATCGACCACATTTTTATTGTGCAGGTACAGTTGAATAATGTCGTTGATATCACCCTTACTGATAAGAGAACCCTTTTGCAGAAAAATACCTTCGGAGCAAAGGGCTTTGATCGCTGCCATATTGTGGCTTACGAACAAAACCGTCCGGCCTTCATTCTTGCTCACATCTTCCATCTTTCCCAAACACTTCTTCTGAAACTGCGCGTCACCTACCGCCAGCACTTCATCCACAACAAGTATCTCCGGCTCCAAATGCGCAGCTACCGCAAACGCAAGCCGCACATACATGCCCGAGGAATAGCGTTTTACCGGAGTGTCAAGAAACTTTTCAACCTCTGCGAAAGCAACTATCTCATCGAATTTGCGCCTGATCTCCACACGGCTCATCCCTAGTATTGCGCCATTCAAAAATATATTCTCCCTACCGGTCAACTCCGGATGAAATCCTGTGCCAACCTCAAGCAAACTTGCCACTCTGCCATTGAGTGTTATCCTGCCGTTCGAAGGTTCTGTGATCCGGCTCAGCACTTTTAGCAGGGTACTTTTACCAGCGCCATTCCGGCCGATGATGCCTACTCTGTCTCCCTGGTTTATTTCAAACGAAACGTCCTTAAGTGCATAAAATTGCTCCAACGCTGGAGCAGGCGCGTTCGGGGCCTTTATCGCCTTAATTAACCCTTTCGCGCGATTTGCCAAAGCATCACGCAGCGAAGAGTATTTTTCATGCGCTTCATGGCTTAGCGTGTATATTTTGCTTACACCTTCAGCCTTGATTACAGTCTGTGCCAATCTTTAGTTTATTAGTGGAATTGCCCGATCAGATAATATCAGCGAATGTCTTTTCCGTTTTACGGAAATACCGTATGCCGATAAATAAGAACACTATTGATACCGCAACGGATATAAGAATCGCGTACGGATCGACCGGTGTGCCGATGATACACCAACGAAAGCCATCAATGATGCCTACCATAGGGTTGAGTGAATACAACAGCCTGTATTTTTCAGGCACAATTGTGCTGCTAAACCCAACAGGCGATATATAAATACCAAACTGGACGACAAACGGGATGATGTATTTAAAGTCGCGATATTTAACATTGAGCGCCGTTAAATAAACGCCCAGGCCGAAGGCAAACAAGAAGGTCATCATCAAAAAAAGCGGGAGAGCAACAATGTTGACCGGGGGTAGGTATTGGTAATAGGCCAAAATACCTATGAATAGCAGAAAAGAAATCCCGAAATCGACAAAGCTGGTAATAATCGCGCTGGCAGGAACGATCAGGCGCGGAAAATATACTTTGGAAATAAGATTCGCGTTACCTACCAGGCTATTGGATGCTTCGGTCAGCGCGTTGGAAAAAAACTGCCAGGGCAACATGGCTGCAAATACCATCACAGCATAAGGGGCTGACCCTTCCGGTGGTAATTTGGCTATTTTGCTGAATACAACGGTAAATACCATCATTGTCAGGAATGGCCTCAATACTGCCCACGCAATTCCTAAAACCGTTTGTTTATATCGTACCTTAAAATCGCGCCAGCTGAGAATATAGAACAGCTCTTTGAAGCGCCATAGATCGCTCCAATAATTTCTCTCAGCACGACCGGCTTCTATCGTGATTTTGTCCATGATGCCTGTTGAGCAAAACTTTGACTGTATTCCGGATGGCCGGCAGCGGATGATGTTTTATATATACGCTCGATTATATCAACCACTTTTAACCCTTCCAGGGCATTGGTAGTGATAGCAGCCCTGCTTTTCAACACATCAAGCACATTATCTATCACATAATTATGGTTCATCGCAGAGCCTTTATAGGCACCGTAATCATTTCCGGGATTAGTAGGTGCCAATTCAGGCATCTGGTAGTCTTTAATGTGACACATTTCGACCTTATCCATATACTGGCCGCCTATTTTTACCGATCCGTTTTCAGCTATTACTGTGATCGAACTTTCCAGGTTCTGATTCCATACCGAGGTGGAGAAATTGATACAACCCATACCTCCATTTACAAAATCAAAGCTTACAAATCCTGAATCCTCAAACTCTGTCAGGCCACTGTGGTTAAAATCGCGCAGTCTTGAACTGATGTTCTCAATGTCACCAAAAAGCCAGTACATTATGTCAATAAAATGCGAAAACTGCGTAAAAAGGGTACCTCCGTCCAGGTCTTTAGTGCCATGCCAGCTGCCATGCTTATAATATCTGTCGTCCCTGTTCCAGTAGCAATTGAGCTGCACCATGTATATCTTACCGAGTTTATCGGCGTTGACCAGTTCCTTCAGCCAGGCCGATGGCGGTGAATACCTGTTTTGCATCACTGCAAACAGGTGCTTATGTACATTCAGCGCTTTGTATATCACCTTTTCCGCATCAGCCTTTGAAAGCGCCATGGGTTTTTCAACCACAACATGTTTATGTGCGTTCAGGCAGAGAAGAGCGTGATCTGCATGGTAACCATTCGGAGTACAGATATTGATTACATCTGCGTTCGGACCGTCAGCCAGGTATTCTTCTAACGAATCGAAGAAAGGCGCATCAAAATGACTAATTCCCAGAGAATCCACCGGTTTCACATCTACCAGTGCCACCAGTTCTGCCTCCTCATTTCTCATTATCATTTCTGCATGACGCTTACCAATGTGGCCGCAACCAACAACAGCAAACCGGATTTTTTGTTCTGAACTCACTTGAGATTAGATTAAGAATCAATTATATAAAGGGGACTTTCCAAAGACGGCTTCGCCACTGTAAGTCCCACTTACATTTCGAAGATTGAGTAATAAAATTACTCGAAAATATCAAACTGCATAAAAATAAAGCATGCAAATATTACATGCTTCACGCTCTTACCCCCTACTAGTTAATATTGATAATAGAAAATATTTGATTATTTTTTTATTTTATCAAATATTTTCTTAAGGCCGTTTTGTTTGCTTTCCTGCGTATAATAACCGTTTCCATAAGAACCATAGCCATAGCCATAGCCATAACCGTAGCCATAACCGTAGCCATAACCGTAACCATAGCCGTAGCCATAACCATACAGAAAGCCCCTGTTTAATTTCACATCATTTACAATAATGGAAAGGTTCGGCACGATATTCTTTACGTATAAGTCATCAGGTATCTGTATCTGCTGCTTAAACGTATAAGCCTGGCGTACAACATACAGCACAGAATCTGCATATTTCGACAAGAGCTGTGCATCGGTAACAAGACCCAGTGGTGCGGTGTCGATGACTATATAATCGTAACGTTCACGAAGCTCAGCAAATAACGCTTCGATCTTCGGCAACAGGATAAGCTCTGATGGGTTAGGAGGAATTGGACCGGAAGAAACAATGTGGAGGTTGTCAGAAACGCCTGATGGCTTTATGATCTCGTCGATAGTAGCCTTACCAATAGCATAGTTTGAGAAACCGACGCTGTTATCCAAATGCAGGTTGGAGGATATCTTGGGCTTCCGAAGGTCAAGCTCCATCAGAACAACTTTTTTATCTGACAGGGCAAAAGTATTTGCAAGGTTGATCGCGATAAAAGATTTGCCCTCACCACTCATGCTCGATGTCAGCAGAATGGTCTTGTCAGATTTATTGGTGAGCATGAACTGCAGGTTCGTCCTGATCGCACGAAACTGCTCTGAAATAGCGGTACGGCTATTTTTCTGCACAGCAACTGCAGCGCCGTCATCATCATAGTGCCCCACTTCACCCAGAATAGGAATCTCTGTCTGGTTCGATATATCAAGTTTGCTGATGATCTTATTATTCATCAGTTTACGGACATACAAGCCAAGGCCTGGAGCCAGCAGCCCGCACAAAAATGATATGTATATAATTCGCGACCTGTTGGGCGATATAGGACCGCTTGACGAACGTGCGGAATCAATGATCTTAACTTCTGAAACGGTCGATGATTTTGTAATAGCAGTCTCTTCTCTTTTCTTCAAAAGAAAAAGATATAGCTCTTGCTGAATGTTTTGCTGGCGTGAGTATTCCAGAAAGGTCTTTTCTTTTGACGGGACACTAGATATCTGTGAACCCAGGTAACCCTGGTGCTTGTTCATTTCGTTTACCTGGTACTGCAGCGCATTTTTTTCGGCACTAATAGTCTCTAATAACTTACGTCTTGTTTTTTCTATTTGACTATTCAGGTTTTTAACGATAGGATTATTGTCGGTGGCAGTTAACGAATGTCGTTCCTTTTCGATCAAAAGGCTATTGTATTCATCCAACAAGCTCTTTACGGCATCTCCCCCCCCTACGATCAAGCCTGACGGTACAGCTTGATCGCTACTTTTCAAGTTTTTTTCAACTCCTTTAATTATTTCCAGCTCTATGCTTTTTCCCCGAAGCTCCTTTTCCTCATCATTAGTGGCAGTCAAAAGTAAAGTAGCCTGCTGTTTGATATCGGTCAGCTTATTGCTCTGTTTAAATCGTTTGATCTCCGTTTCAATATCGCCAAGTTCGCTTGTCACGTAGTCCAGCCTGTCGTCAATGAACTTGATCGTCTTATCAGCGATCCTGTTCCTGTCCTCCACATTCGACACCATGTATGTCTCTATCACCTTATTCACGATGTCCACACCACGGTCCGGAATTTCATCCAAATACCCGATGGATAAAACGCTGGAATGTTTATTTGGGATATTAATGCTGAGACGCCCCCTGTACCTGTCGGCAGCGTTGATAAGCGGAATTACATTGATGGTATACTCAAAATCAGGGTGAATATCCGTTGTGTTATTTACCAGCACTGCTTTACCCAAAGAAAGATTTAATGTATCTCCCCAATTTGCTTTTATTTGTTTTCCTTCATCAGTAAGCACAAAACTGTTGGCATTCTCATATTTCAGCTTAAACGTCTTGAATTTCTCTATTGTTTCCGCCGGCACTAAGGGTACGAACATAAAGGCCCTGTCAACGTATAACTCATTTGTCTTTAACCTTCCTGTAACCAAATAACGAATATTCAACTTCAGGTCTTTAACAACACGCGCCATTAAAGAGTTACTCTTCAAAATACGCACCTCTTTTTCCAGGTCGCTTTTAGTAGTGTTAATGCCCAACCCTTCAAGTACTGCAGCCTCATTACCACTTTTTTTGCCCTCATAAAGCGATATTTCTGACGAAACGCTGTAGATCGGTGTTGTATAGCGCAAATAAAGCTGGCCGATAGACATTGCTACAATAATGCTGATAAGGAACCATGGCCATACTCCCAGCAAAGAGGAAATAAACCACTTGATATTAATTGCGCTATCAGAACTTTGAACAGGCTTCGGGGACATGTTATCTTCCATCGACACGGAGGAGATTAATATTTATATATATA
>CAMPKG010000155.1 GCA_946887085.1 uncultured Sphingobacteriales bacterium | reverse complement strand
AAGACCATGCAGCGCTTACCGGCTCACGAAAGGTTGAGTTTCTGGAAAACCTGGCACCCGAAACCTCGTGGAACAGCAATATCAATTTTGTGAAGAAAATATTTGCAGGCGATGGAACGTACATCGGCATCGATGCGACAGGATTCTATACTTATTTCACCAACAAGATCATTGCGGACTATGATACCGATCCCAACAAGATCGCGTATGACAATCTGGACGGATACGCAATTTCGCGCGGAGTTTCACTAAACCTGGATCTCGCCATGAGCAACTGATTGAAATTCCTGCTCGGATGCTCTTATATGGACGTCTATAGCATGGAGAACGTTATTCGCGTCTGGCAATTGTTTACCGAGAAATTCACCGGTGTCTGGAACGTTGGATATACTATACGCACCATCGGGTTATCAATAGACTATACAGGAAATGTGTACAGCCCGATGCGCCTGCCGCTGCTTAGCGACACAGATCCCCGCAGGCCTTACTCACCATGGTGGAGCATACAGAATATCCAGCTGACCAAAAGGATAAAAAAGAACTTCGAAATAAAAGTTGGCGTAAAGAATCTGCTTGACTGGACGCCGAACAATGGCAACCCGTTCATCATCGCCCGCTCGCACGACCCGTTTGATAAAGGCGTAGTATTTGATGATAAAGGACAGGCCGTTGCTACACCCGCCAACCCACATGGGCTAACCTTTGACCCGACATATGTGTATGCGCCCAACCAAGGTATACGTGCGTTTTTAGGACTGAGATGGACATTGCGATGATAATGCAGCGCTTGATTCTTGTACTATTATTAATGCTGAGCTCGCTGGGCCGGCTTTCCGCTGCTACACTATTAACGAAGTACAATGCTGCTCAACTTGACAGCCTGCTAAGGACAAAAAGCAGGAATATAGTTGTATTCCTTTACACAGATTGGTGCCGGTTCTGTCGCGCGATGGAGCAAACAACTTTTAGAAATGAAAGCGTAATTAACGGGCTGAACGAAAAATTTTACTTTGTTGTATTGAATGCGGAAGAAAAAGCGGAAATTATTTTCAATGGTCAGAAATTCAACTACAAGCCAACCGGCGCGAATACAGGAGTGCATGAATTAGGAGAAAAACTCGGACGTGTAAAAGGACAAGTTTCTTATCCTTCCGTTTGCGTTCTTAACGCACACGGTGAAATTATGGCCCGGCATGCAGGTTTTATTTCGTCCACTGATCTTTTAAGCATCCTCAATGCCACTAAAGCTAAATGACGTGGGGACTGCTAATAATCATTTCAACCGCTCCAGCACACCTTTCCTTTTTACAATATTCTTATAATCCCACTGTATCTTCTTCGATTTCTTCAGCCATTTAGCTAGTGCCTTTGTATCAATATCGTCAACGGAGTTATAACGCGCTTCGGCCGCTTTGAATTTTCCTTCAGGCTCCAGCCCTGCTTCTTCAAAGGATTGGCCACTCCAGAATAATAAGCGAACACAATCTTTCAATTTATGGTAGCCGACAATAGGATTGCCCTCGAGAAACCAAACCGGGTGTGCATGCCATATTTTGTTTTCAGCCTCTGGCATGCCAGTGCTGATCTCTTTATAAAGTGCATCACATATCGCGCGGTCTTCCGCGACTAGCATCTCGTGATAAGCTTTTACATCCTTCGGCATTGTGCTCATAGCAGATCTTTACGTGAGGTTAATCTAACTACCTTAATCCTCCTCGTGCGTATCCCCCTCGTACCAAGGAAAGGTTTCAGCATTCTTGCTTATCTCCCAGTAGAATCTTGTTCGTGGTTTATTATAATTGCCGATCTCGTTCATTGTTTCGGCGTCATATAACCTTCCATTGACCATCGTGTACTTTACGCTTTCTGTATTATAAATATTCTCCAGCGGGTTTTTGTCCATAACTATCAGGTCGGCTAGTTTGCCTGCTTTCAGCGAGCCTGTCTGTTCATCAAAGCCAAGGCTTTTTGCAGAGTTGATCGTTGCTGTGCGCAATGCCTCCATCGGGGTCATACCACCCTGCTGCATCATCCAGATCTCCCAGTGTGCGCCAAGGCCCTGCAGCTGTCCGTGGGCGCCCATATTTACAAGTACGCCTTCATCAATCAGTTTTTTCAAACTCTTTGAAACGAGGATATGCCCATTCTCATACTCTTCTTCTGGTGCCATAGTTCGGTGCCTGCTGCGCGTGTCGATAATAGCACGTGGCGTAAAACGCAGGAGCCTTTCTTTCTCCCAAACATTGGTATGCTGATACCAATAGTATTCACCTGACAAACCGCCATAAGAAACGATGAGTGTCGGCGTGGCGGCAGTGCCTGAATTTTTCCAAAGCTGGATAACATCATTGTACAACGGTGCCACGGGGAGATTATGTTCTATGGTTGTATGGCCATCCAGTATCATACTGATATTGTGATTGAAGAATGAGCCACCCTCAGGTACTACGTTCATTTTTAATTCGCGTGCTGCTTCTATTATCTGTTGTCTCTGGTCGCGGCGGGGCTGGTTATAGCTCTTTACGCTGAAGGCGCCGTAGGCTTTGGTGCGCAGCAAGGCGCTTTTTGCATCGTTGATGTTGTTAACGATCGTTTTTGCATCGCCATCCGCACCGTAAAGAATAGTACCGGTAGAAAACACCCGCGGACCTACCATCATCCCTGCCTTTACCAGCTCACCTTGCCCGAATACCAATTCACTGCTTGCCGAAGGGTCGTGTGTGGTGGTAACACCGTAGGCCAGGTTGGTATAATAAGGCCAGTGTTTCTCCGGCAGAATGCCACCGCCGAAATGGCCAACATGCGCGTGTGCATCGATGAAGCCGGGCATAATAGTCTTGCCGTTGCAATCAATACGTTTGGCAGATGAAGGAATGTTCACCTGGCCTGACTTGCCAACAGCTTTGATGATATTTCCATCGATCAATACCGTTCCGTTCTCTATGACGCCGGCATCGTCCATAGTGATGATGCGAGCATTCGTAAATGCGATCTGGCCAGACGGTTTATCCGTTTTCGTTTTCAGGCCGATCTTCAATCCTTTAGCCGGGATAAAGAAAGTTGAGTCAGGGTTACCACCGACGAACTGGAAGAGGTCGTTCAGGTTGATAGTATAGTATTCATTACCGAGCGTATAGTGCAGCATCCTGCCATTTCCGCTCCAATGCAGGTTAATACCTGCATCTTTCGACACACGTCTTACCGGGAAATCAGCAGAGTCGCTGCCGATGGTTATTGGCCTCCCAGTATGCGGAAACGCTGCTATGTATACCTGGTTCAGGTTCACATAAGCCACCCAGTTCTCGTCCGGCGACACGGTAAATTGCCTGCCGTAAGTCGATTTGAATATGGTACGCTCTTCGTTGCCATCCCGGTTACATGATCCGAATGATTTTTCAAGTCCACCGCCAGCATCATAGTAAATACGCTGACCGTTTTTGCTGAAGGCGGGGTTACGACCTTTATCTGTTACAAATTCTTCTTTACCCCCATTGGCCGAGATAATGTACAATCCGGGCTTCGACGTGTAAGAATTACCTGTGATATTACTACTGCCTTCACGCTCGTACACTATCCATTTACCATCGTTGGAATACGACGGAGTACGAAACTTTCCTTTTTTATTGGTTAGGCGTTCGGGTTTGCCACCTGAAAGTTTTACCCTGCTCAGGCTGCCGGTTGTACTATCATTCCAGGTTACGTAAACAATATTCTTACCATCGGGCGCGAACGTTGGATCATTCTCATACTCCAATGCATTAGTGATACGCTCAGGTTCTCCGTCAGGCAATTCTTTTTTATACAAGTGCCCGAGCGCATTGAACACCAGCCATTTTCCATCAGGCGAGGTAGTGGCTTGCCTGATAACATTCACGTTGAATTCATCGGCATTCATATCCTGCTGAAAGCGGACAACATCGGTGATCTGCTGTTTCACATTTGCAGTAAACGGAATTTCCGTTGCTTCGTTCGCGCCCTTCACATTCACCTTCATGATCTTGCCGCCGGCCCATATTACTATATGCTTATCATCGGGCGTCCATGCAAAGCCGGGATAGATACCAAAGGTTGTCCATGCTTCCTGCTGGTCTTTCGAGAGCTTATCGTACACGGGCCATTCTTCACCGGTTTCAATATCGCGGAGGTAGAGGGCAGTTTTGGTACGCACACGCTTTACAAAGGCGAGGTGTTTGCCGCTATGTGATATTTGCGGGCGAACCGCGCCACCGGGACCACCTGTCACTTGTTCGTTCTTCCCCGTCTCACGGTCGAAGCGTTTGATGACGAAGATCTGGTCGTTGGGGTTTTTATTGTATTGGAAATGCCCGCCGGGGTACATGTCTTCGCTGTAATAAACATATTGCCCATCTGGTGAAACGACAGGCTCGTTCACATCCTGCTGGTCGTTCTTCTTGACCGTTAACTGCAAACCGTTACCGCCATTGATATGGTACATCCATATTTCACCTGCGCCCAGCGAACGGGTGGAAGTAAAATGTTTCCGTGCGACGATGTAGTTACCATCAGGCGTCCACACGCCGTTATTCAGCAACCGGAAACTTTCCCTGGTTATTTGTTTTGCATTGCTGCCGTTCCTATCCATGATCCAGACATTATCTCCACCAGCTGCATCCGATGTAAAAGATATCTTCTTACCATCGGGACTGAAACGCGGCTGCACTTCCATTGCCTTGCCTTGCCTCAGGACTTTAGCCGTTCCGCCTGTTGCAGGCATTATATAAATATCGCCCAGCAAGTCGAAGACTATCTCGCCGCCATCTGGCGATACGTCAAGGCTCATCCAGGTGCCTTCATTGGTGGTGAACGAAACTTCTTTTTGAGGGCCACCGGAATTATTCACATCCCATTTCTTCTTATCCTCGGCAAGCAATACAGCAGGTGCAAGCAGCAAAGCGCCCGCCAGCGAACTTAAACGCATAAGGCAATGATTGAGGAGTAAAGATAGATAACCCCTGGCTCGCATGAAAGCAATTCGCAACGTTAGAGAAAGGGGGATTATTGATTATGATTGGTACGTCGGAATATATTTAAGAACTTTATGACTCAACGACTTCTTATGGTTGATGTATTGACACAGATTGATATTAATGCGCCGCTGGCTAAAGTATCGGAATATGCGGCAAATCCCGACAACGCCCCGGAATGGTATGTGAACATCAAGTCGGCAAAATGGAAGACACCGAAACCCCTGAAGATCGGCAGCAAGGTTGCATTCATAGCGCATTTCATGGGTAAACAACTGGCATATACTTATGAGTTCACAGAGTATGTGCCGGGGAAGAAGCTGATAATGCGTACGGCCGAAGGCCCGTTCCCGATGGAGACCATCTATACATGGGAGGCTTTGAACGAACATACAACCCGGATGACATTACGCAACCGCGGCAATCCTTCGGGGTTCTCGAAAATATTTGCACCGTTCATGGCCATGATGATGCGAAAGGCCAATGAAAAAGATCTGAAGAATATAAAGCGGATACTGGAAGGGCAATAAAAAACCGGCACTGCAGGTACCGGTTTGATAAGCTTAATTCATTGAGTGCAACGCCACCTTATTGCCTTCCGTATCAATAAAATGCGCCATAAAACCATTTGGGCCAATGGATGTTTTTGGCAGTACAATTTTTCCGCCGGCTGCTTCTACCCTTGATAGCGGGCCGCTCAGGTCATCGCCGCCATTCAGGTAAACAAGCGCTCCTTTTGAAGATGGCTCAAATCCGTTGCCCTGTACAATGCCGCCACCAATACCATTCTGCATGTCTGCAGGAAGCATGCCATACCTATACTCGGGATGAGGCATTTCCTGGATCTCAGCATTGAATAGCTTGCTGTAAAAGGCCTTAGCCCTGTCAAAATCGGACACCGGTATCTCAAACCAGTTGATTGCGTTTGTCATATTTGTTCGTTTTTTAGTTGTTTATGTTTTCTTCTTTTTAGATGATTTAGCGTCTTTGTTGAATTTGATGCAGAGGTCGATCCAGTAGTCGAAATCTTTTTTCGACTTCATGCCCTCTTCGCTGACAAACACATATCCTTTCATGGGTTTCCCTGTGAATACCATTTCCCTGCAACCCTTTCTTTCCAATGCCTGTTCATAGGCATCCGGCCCTATCCGGCACATCATATCGTCCTGCACTACACCCATGCACATCTTCCCGTTCAGCATGAAGCAGGTACCACCGAACATATGCTTTTCTTCCACGTTGGGCATATCCGCTATGGCTTCTCGTATCCGGTCGTTGATCTTTTCGTTAAAGGCCATTTTCGTTTTTTTAAGTTTTGCGAGGTAAAAATTCCCGTGCGGTATCTGTAAATTTAAGTCAAATCCTTTTTTATGGCCAAGGCAGCTAACCCCGGTGCGGCAAAAGTTGACGAATATTTAAAGAAGAAAGCACACCCCATGAATGCAGAGATACAGCGTGTGCGCGAGATCATCATGCAAACAAGCGAGTTGGTAGAGGAAGACATTAAATGGGCCGTGCCAACCTTTATGTACAAGGGCAATATCGCGTCCTTCTTTATGAATGCCAAGAAACACGTCAGCCTCATGTTTCACTACGGTGCCAGCTTACCCGACAAGAAGGGGTTACTGGAGGGCGATGGTGCAGTTGGCCGGGTAGCCAAGTTCACCGATATGAAAGACATTGAGAAAAAAAAAGCCGCGCTGCAATCGCTGGTGAAAGAATGGATAAAAATGAAAGACAAGGAATAACACACTGTCATTCAAAACACTAAAAAATAAACTCATGGCAAAAGGTACTAAAGAAAATCCCTGGAAACTGAAGACACCTCCCGGCACTTCCGATTACGAGATGTATAAAGACACAAAAGATGGCAAAGATGTGATCGTATGTGTAGTTGGCAAAACAACATTGCTGTACGACTACCGCTGCCTCAACGACCTGCATGCTATGTTGAAAAAGCATGGTGGCTGGATGGAACTGGGCAGCGCAGACGAGCAAAAGCCAGCAAAAGAAGGTACGGTAGAAGCCTGGGGACGTTCAGCAAGCAACCCCGTTGGTGGATGGTATGGGTTGAAAAAAGGCCTGCGCGGACGCTTTGGCATGTATATACCGCCATTGATGGAAGAGCTAGGGCTTGCAGAACTAACGCACGACGCGAAGAATAATAAGATGCGCGCAAAATAGGCATGGACACGTTCCCGGTGCTGCATACCCCGAGGTTGCTGATGCGCAAGATTACGGTAGGTGATATTCCATCGTTGGTGAAGTATGCCAACAACAAAAAGATATCGGGTAACATCATCAACATACCCTATCCTTACGAGGAGCCAAACGCTGTTTTCCGGATCAGTTATGTGCACCAGGGTTTTAAGAACAAGCAGCGTTATGTTTTTGCCATCATATTGAAAGAATCCGAAGAATTTATCGGCGAAATAAGACTGCATCTCGACAACCAAAATAATTTTGCGGAGATCGGCTATTGGATCGGCGAACCTTTGTGGAATAAGGGCATTGCTGCTGAAGCAGTAAAAGCTGTATTGAAATTCGGTTTCGAAAAGCTAAACCTCGATCTTATTTTCGGCAACTGTCACACAGAAAATCCAGCCTCAGGAAAAGTGCTGAAAAAAAATGGCATGAAACAAGCCGGTGTAAATGGTGGTGTTGCGCAGTATCGTTTGCGCAAACAGGAATTCACGGCTATTTCATCAGCGAAATAAGGCGTGTATAGTTATTATCCCTTTCCGAAGAGCTCCGGTAGCGCCACATAAATGATTGTTTTTCGTTGAACTGGAAAACAATAGCAAAGTAAAAGCCCGACATAGATTTGGAGATAGCTTTCACGTGCTCGATGTTGACCGGCAGGTTATGCATTTTGAAAACAGGAT
>CAMPKG010000154.1 GCA_946887085.1 uncultured Sphingobacteriales bacterium | reverse complement strand
CATCGAGGAATAAAACCAGATCATGGCAGTACAACTCAGTTGCAGCAATATCCATTTATACTGCCCTCCATCGCGCGCTACTTTCAAAGCCATCACGATGCCGATAACATTCAGCACCGTGTGCATTACAATGGCCGATTTGGCAGGTATGCGTTTTTCCAGCACCATCCTATCGGGGCGGTTGATGGCGTCTATCTTAATGTCGAAATAATCATTGATGATATAGCCAGCAGCCGCAATGAGCACGGTAGAAAAAGCGATCAGCAGGAAGTTACCCGTCGTCAGCAACAACCCATCACCAGCAGCATCGCGCATAGGCAATATCACAAAAGCCCAGGCAAGTAATTGCGTGAGGAAAATGATAATGAGATTATACCATCTTATCAGTTTCAGCCAGGCCATTGTTGGTGGTTGAGTTAATTGGGTTGATTGGGTTAATTGGGGGTAGTTAAGTGTTTTCTAAAATTAATGGGTTAATTCAGTCTAACTAAATTAACCCAATTCACTTATTTAACTTAATTAACTTCTTTTAATCAGCGTCCCCAGGTTCCGGGATCAATACGCCATTGCTGTAACGTTTCTTTCTGGTCGGCAGCTACGAGCTTTTGGTCTTCGGCAACTTCCATCAACGCATTGTAGTTGCTGATAGTGCGTAGTGGCACCATTGCTTTTTCAAATGCTGCTTCAGCTACGGGGAATCCGTAAGTGAACAGCGCGCACATGCCTATCACTTCAGCACCGGCCTCGCGCAATGCATCTACAACCTGCAGGCTGCTTTTGCCTGTCGATACCAGGTCTTCTATTACCACTACTTTCTTGCCCGGCTCCATATGGCCCTCTATCTGGTTGCCCATGCCATGCTCTTTCGGTTTGCTGCGCACATAAATAAAAGGCAGTTTCAGCAGGTCGGCAGCCATTACGCCATGTGCAATCCCCGCGGTCGCTACGCCGGCTATCACTTCGGCATCAGAAAAATGTTCGAGCACCATATTTGCCAGCTCACTTTTCACAAAATCGCGCACATGCGGGTAAGAAAGCACCTTGCGGTTATCGCAATAAACAGGCGAACGCCAACCCGATGCCCAGGTATAGGGCTGTTGCAGGTTGACCTGCAAAGCTTTAATTTGCAATAGTTTTTCGGCGAAATGTTTTTGTGTGCTCATAACCGCTCAAACCTACGTCAATTAAGCAAGTTTACAAACTACGCCCGATGGATACAGCGCAAAAAATATACTATAACAACAAGCCATTGATCCTCACAGATAATGGTCCCGCATATATTGAGCGCCATGCCATAGCCAAAGGTTTTGAATTCTATACCGGTGCATTCCCTCGTAATTTCCGCCTTGCTTTTGAGCATCTCGATAAATTGCGCACGCTTGGGGTTATCATTGAAGACCACTCTGTAACAGCTCTGTGGCAGGAACTGGAGAAAATATACCAGCCCATAGATGCAGGTGGTGGCGTAGTTGTGAATGAAAACGGCGGTGTGCTGATGATCTACCGTCGTGGCAAATGGGACCTGCCAAAAGGCAAGCTCGACGATGGCGAGGACATAGCCGACTGCGCTGTACGTGAGGTAAGCGAGGAAACAGGGCTAAAAAATATTAAGCTGAAAGAGAAAATATGCGACACTTATCATGTCTACTCGCAGTTTGGACAAAACCTGCTGAAGCGCACTGCCTGGTATAAAATGCAAGGCACCTCCAACGATAGGCTGGAACCGCAAAAGGAAGAGAACATTCTCGAGGCCAAATGGATAACGGAAAAGGAATTACCGAACGTAGTGTACAAATCTTACGACGCCATCCGCGAGGTATTGCAGGCAGGCGGGTTTAAATGGTAAAGTATTCCTTATACCACGCAGTCTCATGATGATCGACCAATGAAGGATCTGATTGGTGATCTTCATCCAGCAAACTCAACATCACATCCAGCGTCCTGTAATCGCGCTGGCTGACGACTTTAATTCCGTTACGCATTAGCAAAGCAGCACACAAGCCCGGCCCTTTCTGATACAGCCTATTTTCACTAAATCTGCTGCCAACAGATATCACCTGGCTGCCGCAGGCTGCACTCATATCCAGCAATAAAGCCAGATGCACGTTTTCTTTTTGCGCGAGCGCCAGCATTTTATGTGCGGCGTTTACCATGCCTTCGGTCCAGTCCTCCCCTTTTTCGCTCAGCACTTTTGCTTTGCCATCCAGCACATCATAACCATTGCCGCCGTGTATATCCGACATATCACGCGGTGTGCCGTAAGCAAAGTCTTCAGGACAAAACGGAACTACCTCTACACGTGGATGGGTTATTAACTTATGTGCGACAGGATATTCACCGTTGTTCGTGGCGTCCCACCCGCACGCACGCCCGTGCAGGCAGGCGCTGCATAGTATGCGCAGTTTTGTATCACCATCTTTAAGGATGGATTGGAGATATTCTTTTGTCGGAAGGTGTGGTAGTGACATAAGCATTTGACATTTAATTTAACCGCTTCTATGTCTTTGTTGCGTACAAGGTACACTAATGCAAACTGATCATTTTATCCTCACCAACCATATGACAGAAACAACTAAACCAACTTCGCCTAAAAGCATCAAGTATGCTTGATCGAATGGAACATGCAATTCTTCAGACCAGGAAACTACAATCAGAAAAAAACTTGCAATAATTGCAACTATCGATAAGAATATCTGGGTTTGTTGACTCATTCGGTTACCCGAAGTGTGAAATGAAGTTTTTTTGCCTCCCCCATTGCGCTTTAGCATCCTTTAATGAGATAACAGGCATTTTTTCTGACTGTTTTAACCAGGCTCTAAATTCCGCCAGGCTTGAAGGCCTTCCCGGTAATGCCGGAGAATCTGGTAGCTCGTCCTTGACAATCGTGATCAATTGTTTTTCCTGCAAATCCTGCAACGCCTTTAGAGCCCCTCTTTTGTTTATTTCTACTGTTACTGTTTGCATACCCGTTCCTATTAAAGATACGATTTTTAGCGCTAAACCAGCAACCTTACACACTCCTCCCGCAACGCCTCTCTCCTGATCGGCACCACACCAACCTCTTCACAAACAAGCCCCCCGGCGATGTTGGATATCTCTGCCATCAGGTGAGCATCTCTGGTGAGTGCGTATATGATGGATGCGGTAGCGATGACCGTATCGCCCGCGCCGGAAACATCTGATATGTTGCGCAGGTGCGATGGTATGATCGCAGATTTGCCGTTGCTGTAATACACTCCTTTTTCTGACAGCGTGATGAAGGTGATCTCATGGCCGAGTTCTTTCTTCAGCAGCTTGTGCACCTGGTTCATTTCTGCCTCGCTCACGTCAGGCAGTGTGAGGTGCAGGGCCTCACGCACTTCTTTCAAATTGGGTTTGAAGACAGTAACATTTTTATAAGCGAGGAAATTTTTCTTCTTAGGATCTACAGCAGTAACTACACCCAACTCTTTGCAGTGTGCAGCTATACGATGTATGATATTCTCCTTCAGCAGTCCTTTGTTGTAATCCTCGAAGATCAGCACCTGCGGTTTTTGTATCTGCAGGTATTTCAGCACCATATCGATAAAGGGATGTTCTTCTTCGGTAGGCAGATCTTCTGTTATCTCATCATCGAGTCGCAGCATTTGCTGACTCCGGCTCATTACACGTGTCTTGGTTGTAGTCGTACGCTTGCAGGATTGCACCAGCGATGTGTCGATACCTGCTTTATTGGCCAGTTCTGTCAGCAGCTTTCCTTCTCCGTCATTGCCCACCACGCTGGCCAGCGTTACTTTCGCGCCTAAGCTGCGACAGTTGAGGGCCACATTAGCAGCACCACCCAGCCTGCTTTCGCGCTTGCGGAGGGTAACGACAGGAACAGGTGCTTCAGGAGAAATGCGTTCCACATCGCCCCACCAATAGTTATCGAGCATTACATCGCCCACCACCACCACGTGCAGTTGCCCGATCTCATCGAAAAGCTGTTCCAGTTCCTTCTTATTCATTTGCCGCAGTTCCGCGCTTGTTTAGCCAATAAAATACGGGTATACCTATCAGTACGATGATGAGGCCCGGCCATGTGTATTCCTGCTTGTAGAGCAATAGCACCACGCAGATGAACGAGGCCATCAGGATGTACAATAACGGTATGATGGGATAACCAAAAGCTTTGTAAGGACGCGGAGCATCCGGCATGGTCTTGCGCAGCTTGAAGATGCCAGCGATGGTGAGGATGTAAAACAGCAGTACGGTAAAGATGATGAAATCGAGCAGGTTGCCATACTGGCCGCTGAGGCAAAGTAAACATGCCCAGATGCACTGTGCCCACAGCGCACGTGCAGGCACCTGTTTGCTGTTCAGCCTGCCGGCAGCAGGGAGGAACAAGCCATCGTTAGCCATGGTATAATATACTCGTGCGCCTGAAAGAATAAGACCGTTGTTACAACCAAATGTAGATACCATAACCAGCAGGGCAATAACAATGGTACCGGCGCTGCCAAATACTTTGAGTGCTGCAGCCAGTGCTACCCTGTCCGCCGGTGCATTCGCAATTTCGCTGATACTGAGTACGTTCAGGTACATGAGGTTCATCGATACATAAAGCAGTGTTACAACAAACGTCCCGATGAAAAGGCTGAGGCCGATATTGCGCTCAGGTTTTTTGATCTCACCGGCAATGAAAGTTACATTGTTCCATGCATCGCTGCTGAAAAGCGCCCCCACCATTGCTACAGAAATAGCGATCACCAGCGTCATGCCGTCGAGGCTCTGGTGTGTGATAACATCGGTAGTTGCCGTTATTTTCTTCGCCATCCAGCCGCCATCCCAGTTGCCCGCCCATACACTGCTGTCTGTCATCATCATGATACCGAAGATGATGAGCCCTGCCATTGCTGCGATCTTGGCGAAGGTGAAAAAGAACATGATCCATTTACCACTCTTTACACCCATGGCGTTGATGGCAGTGAGCAGTATCACGGTGCCGATACCGGTAAGTTGTGCTGCGGTTATTTTAAAATTCTCGATAAAGCCCAGTTGCATTGGCCCCACCAGTATGTTCTCTTCACCTAAGGAAGGAACGAGGTAGCCGGTAAACTTTCCGAAGGCCACGGCAACGGCTGCAATAGTACCCGTTTGTATCACCGCAAAGAATGCCCAGCCGTAAAGGAAGCCATAAAGCTTGCCGAACGACTCGCGGAGGTAAACGTATTGACCGCCGGCCTTGGGAAACATACCGCTCAGCTCGCCATAGCTCAGCGCCGCCGATAAGGTAATGAAGCCCGATATCAGCCATACAACTATCAGCCAGCCAGCGCTGCCTACGTTGCGTGCTATGTCGGCACTTACAATAAATATACCGGAACCGATCATGGAACCGATCACCAGCAGCGCACCATCGAGCAGGCTGAGGGAGCGGTTGAACTCTTGTTTGTTTTCCAAAAGGCGGAGATTTAGAAAAGAAAAATACTATTTCTTTTTCTTAGTAGTATCTACCTTATTGGTTTCGTTCATGCCCTTGATAACCTCTGCGGTAATATCGAGTGCGGGATTTTTATAAAGGATGCTGCCACCCAACCCGTATGAAAGGATATAATCGTAGCCTTTATCTTTATTATATTCTGCCAGGAAAGCGTCCAGGCGGCTTTGCAGGTCTTTATTGAATTCTTCCTGTTCGCGCAGCAACTGGTCTGTCAATGCAGCCTCGCGGGTTTGCAGGCTTTGCTGCATCTGGCCTATGCGGCGCTCGGCTCCCTGGTATTCGGCCTCTGTCAGCGTGCCTGCTTTGGCTTTGCGCTGTATATCCTGGATATCGCGCTGCATTTGCGCAGCTGAATTTTGCAATTCTTGCTTCATGCTGTTCTGCCTGCGGGTGAATTCGTCCTTTTTTACTTTCAGGTACTCGTAGTTGGCTTCCAGCGAGTCTATATCCACGTAGGCGATCTTGCCAGACCCTGCGGTAGTACCGGCAGCGGCATGTTTGTGATCTGCACCATTCTTATTGCCCGAAAAATTCATAACAAAAAGTATGATGACACCTACAAGGGCGAGTGAACTCAATACTATAGCCGCGTTTTTCATCTGGTTGTTTAGCTTTTGATTAAAAGGGAATACGTATATAACGCTCCGCCCGCAAAAATAATATCTTAATTCTGCTAGTTCGCTAATTGTTTCTTAAAAGTTTTGACATAAAAAAACCCCGCTGTAGCGGGGTTTTGAGCGTTTTACAGTTGTTGTTAGTGTTTATATATCGGGAAGAGGAAGCTCAGGGCAGTAGTGGCAGTGTCCTTCTGGTTGAAGATAACCCTCGCGCCATTGTGGCAACCGATGCAGCTGGCGGTCTTCTGATCATAGGTCTCAAGAGTAGTGTTTGCCAGCAATGCCGGGGCCGGGTCTGCCGACACACCTGGTTCGTTGCGCTGCCATTGCGTACCCACCAGTTTGTAATTTGCCCACACGGTACCTTTCAATTTTGCCCTCCATAAATTATTCAGCACACCGGTCCATTTATAAATGGCAAACTCGCGCACTACCTGCGTGCCATAGCCCTTCATACTATCTGCGTAGTGGCTGGCATATGGCGGGGTAGGGCTCCAGAGATATTCCTTGTTATCGCCCGGCTGAAATGGCGGTGGGGTATTGACAGGACAATCCTTGCATTCTTTGTTGTAATACGACCAGCGCGTGTCGCTATTGCGTTCGCCTTCTTCGGGTGCGTTGTCAACATGCTCAAAGGTCGTCCATATAAGGGCTTTGTGCAGCTTCGGCGTGTTGCGGATAATGTGCATACCTACAAGGCCTACAGTTACATTGCGCACAACCAGCGGCTTTTTATTGGTAGTATGTGCAGCATCAATATAGATAGTTGCTTTACGGCAATAGAACCTTGTGGTATCATCGCCCTTCGCAGCATCAAGTATGCGCCAGGATGTTTTCACCTCGATGGTTCCGGGATTTTGCGTTGCCGAGTCTGATGCCGGAAGTACCAGTTCGACCATTGTATTTTTCTGGCCTTTTGCTGCGTAGTTGTAAATATTCTCCGCAGTAGTGAGCTTGTTGTTACGGATGAAAGTATCTTCCACATTGTTCATCCTGATCTCGTAAAGCGTAAAGTTCAGATTGCGATCGACCAGCGGATGGCCATCCGCTTCCACAAATTCGTCAGGGCGGGCTGCCTGCAACCTGCGTGGCGATTTCGAGTCCATTGACAGGAGTTTTTCGCCGTTGTTTTCGGCAGCCATCAAATGCAGCTGCATTTCACTGTTCTCATTACCCCACGCAAACGCTTTGGCAGGTGTTACATAGTATTCCCATACGCGCTTGTTGCCCGGGTTGTCGCCAATAGAGTTGCCGGTGGGATTACCCTGTGCATCGGCGGGCCAGTTGAGGGCTACAAAGGTTTGCCACGAAAATGCGTCAAAAGGCGGCTGAAATACAGAATCGAGTTTGGTAACGTACCCGAAACCAAAGTTCTCCGGTACATCATAAGGCAATAGATTACAAAGATTACTATCGCCGTTACTGCAATACGCATTGTAAGGCTGAAATTCTTTATCCGGGCCATCGCCGGTTTTTATAGCTTCATTGCAGGCATAGGCGCCGATGATCACCAGCGCGATGAACAGTAGTTTTTTCATTGGTGTATGTTGATGGTGAATTAATCAATCAAAACTACCATATGAAACGGGGCGTGTCAAGGGTGTTTTCACCCATTTTTTGTGTTGCGGGAAAAATACCGCCTTCAGGCAAAAAACAAAAAAAAACCGCGGGTGCGGGGTTTCGTATAGTTTAAGTTTATCTACTACTCGAGGCGGAACAATACGGGCAGTATCAATTAAGTTCTAAAATCAATTCATATCATCGATTTTTATCCTCGACGGAACTCTTCTTCTTGCGATGAAGCCTGATAATCTACCGTCGGGTGTTAAC
>CAMPKG010000153.1 GCA_946887085.1 uncultured Sphingobacteriales bacterium | reverse complement strand
ACAGACATAATTGCGGGCCAGGTACATATTTAGCAATGGTTCATCATTAAAAGGCAAGCGCGAATCAATGCCATCATAGTCATAGATGATGTATTTAGGTCCTTTCGACCGGTAGAATTCGTAGTTCGCTTCCTGCAGATATGGCGTATAAGCTGAAAACGATTGAAATACAGGTCGGGGGTGATAATTGAGATTATTTTCGATAATGTATTCTGAGTCCCAGGGGAATACATCAACCGTCTGATTGCCGATCTTATCGAGTATCCGTTGCGGTATATGTCTTTTATCCTTCTGATAGACAAAAGGTTTGGAATTGTAATTCTTAAGAAGCTCGAAATATTCCTCGTGCTGGGTAAACCTTGCATCGAATGCCCGCAACAATGGCCGCGTTTCAGTTATAAACAATAACGCAATTACACCTGTCATAGTGATCGCACCCAATGTTACACGCTGCACTCGCTCGGTGTGAAGCAGGTTGCCAAAGAGTAATACGAGTGGAGCATAATAGAAAAATTCGCTCAGGTGCTGAATATCATTGCGCACAAACGACTGCTTTCTAAGCAGATAAATATAGACGATGCTGATAGCGATGAAATATAATTGTGATGTTTTTTTCTCCTTCAGCAGAAAGATGCCGTAGGCTGCAAGTAATGATGTAATTATCAGGAACAGGATATTCAGGTTCTTTTCCATCCCGAAATTCGTCTGGTCGGTGAAGAACATTACATCGTTGTAACCCCTGATGATCTCGATTGCACCCCTGGTGTAGCCGGGGAGGGAAACATGTAAGAGCATTGCCCCGACGGCGATCATTGCTAATGCCATAGCCAGAGCGATGACCGCGGGTAATAGTTTTATTTTCTTAAATACCAGGCTGTTTACCAGTGCCGCCGCGAGAAAGATGATGCCGATAAGCCCTGCATTCAGTTTTATGAAAAAACAACATGCTATCAATAATGACAACATGATGAAATAGCTAAACCTTGGTGCCTGGTAAGCTTTATAAAGCCAATAGTATATAAAAATGAGTAACACCCATCCAATGTCACCGCCATGAAAGGGGCTAAGTATGAGTGTAAAAACAAGGATCGTAATCGCTGCAAGCGCTTTGTTGTATGCAGTTAATATAAAGTCTTTAAAAAGGAAAAAGAAGTTGGCGATCAGGAAAAGGTCGAACAATACATACACCCATCTTGAAACACCCAAACCAATGCGAGTAGCCAGGAAACCCAGTGGTCCATATGTATATATTATGTCCTTGCCCCAGGTCCAGTTTTTAACAACAGCATGGTTTAAAGTCATTTGCCACGAAATATCGAGGCCAAGCCATGAGGGCCCCTTATCGACCGCTGTGGGATAGACAACAAAGGGCATGGTGAACATGTGCAGTGCCAATACGAATGCGACACAATGCCAGAGGTTCAGCTTCGGGAAATCAGTGCTTAATTTCAAGGACTAGCTTAAAAGTGGTTTAAGAGATTGTTCGTTGGCCTTGAGCCATCCGTAGATATCTTCAAAAATATTTTTTACAGTTTTTTCTGGCCGCCAGCTTATTTCTTTTTCTATAAGCGTGTTGTCGGAAATATAAATCCTGAGGTCGGCGGGCCTGTTCTCAGGTATCGAATTGATGTTGATCTTATTCCCGGTAATTTCCTGGCAGATTCCTGTCATTTCAAGCAGCGATGCAGAATTGCCCAGGCCACCACCTGCGTTGTAAACTTTGTTCCTGAACTTATCAATGTTATGCAATTGGATATCCACTAGTCGTACCAGGTCGTCAATATGTAATATATCGCGTACCTGCTTCCCTTTGCCTCCGTATCCGATATATGCCAGTTCTTTGTTCCAGAAGTGTTTCGCCATCCATAGGGTTACTACGCCCTGGTCGGTCTTGCCCATTTGCTTCGGCCCTGCGATCACACCAAAGCGGGTTACAGCGGCATCAAGCCCGTAAAATTCCTCGTATTCTTTAATGAGCAATTCTCCAGCCAGTTTTGTTGTGCCATAAAATGAGCGTGCAGCATTAAGCGGAAATGATTCAGAGATACCTTTTGACGATATTCCCGTGATGTTGTCATCGGTAAATGAAAATCTCGTTTCCTCCTCCACAAAATTCGCTTCTTCGATGAAACTGATCGGGTATACCCTGCTGGTGGAAAGGAAGATCAATTTCGCTTTGTGACGAACACAGGCATTGAAACAATTGATGGCTCCCATAAGGTTGTTATTGATCACATAGTTGGGCGATCCGTCGAGCCCCGCCATTACCGAAGGCTCAGCCGAAGCTTCGATCATATAATCGAATCCGTCTAGTTGCTCCAGGTCTTCTGCATTGCGAATATCACCGTGTATAAACTCAATACCTAACGTTTTAAAGTCGGCGAGGTTCAATTCGGAACCTCTGCGTTTGAGATTGTCAAAAATGACTATTGAATAGGAAGGGTATTTGTTCTTAAGCTTGATGGCGATATTAGACCCTACAAATCCTGCGCCCCCGGTTATAGCTATTTTCATTATTAGATATGGAGAATGATTTATGTGTATAAGCTACTCAGGACGCAAAATTACAGAAATAACCATATTAATCAGCTTGATTCCTTAGAACAAAGTATCGTGGCCTTTGTTGTATTTCCTGCCGATGTGATGGTAGGCTTTCTCAGTGGCTTCCCTGCCCCTGGGCGTACGGAGGATATAGCCCTCCTGGATCAAAAAGGGCTCATACACTTCTTCAATTGTTCCGGCCTCTTCTCCTACCGCCGTCGCAATATTATTGATACCTGCGGGCCCGCCTTTGAATTTGTCGATCAGGGTGGTAAGTATCCGGTTGTCCATATCGTCGAGCCCGCTTTCGTCAACATTTAATGCGCGTAAGCCATGCTCAACTATGTTCATATCTATAACGCCATTGCCTAATACTTGTGCAAAATCGCGCATTCTTCGCAGCAGTCCGTTCGCGATACGCGGTGTGCCGCGGCTGCGTCCCGCAATTTCCATGGCAGCATCCGAGGTCGTCTTTACGTTTAGCAGGTTTGCCGAGCGCATGAGTATGCGTTGCAATACATCTGCAGTGTAATATTCAAGTCGGGATTTTATACCAAACCTGCTCAATAATGGCGCAGTAAGTAAGCCTGACCGGGTGGTTGCACCAACTAATGTGAATGGATTAAGCGTTATTTGGATGGAGCGCGCGGCAGGACCACTATCGATCATTATATCGATCTTAAAATCTTCCATGGCAGCATAGAGGTATTCTTCCACAACAGTGCTCAACCGGTGTATCTCGTCGATGAACAATACATCGCGCGGCTCCAGGCTGGTGAGTAAGCCGGCAAGATCGGCGGGTTTTTCAATGACCGGGCCACTGGTTTCTTTAATGTTTACCCCAAGCTCATTGGCTACAATGCGCGACAGTGTCGTTTTACCTAAACCCGGCGGACCATGAAACAAAACATGGTCAAGTGCTTCGCCGCGAAGATTGGCTGCTTTGATGAATATGCGGAGGTTTTCGATGAGCTTCGGCTGTCCGGAAAATTCTTCTATGGTTTGTGGCCGGATGCTATTTTCATACTCGCGCTCCTGCGGGTTCAATTGCTCTGTTGGCCGTACATGCGATCCTTCCATGGCACTAAATTAATTGAAATAACCTGATTAACGGGCCGATGTGCCGGCCAGTAAAGCGCGGGTAAAATAATCCCAGCTATATTTTTTCTTTTCTTCTTTCAGGTTGTCCTGAAAATTTCTGCCTTCTGAAAAGAACCTGGTGATGCTATCTGCTATCGCCTGTGGTGTCGGCTCGCTCACATATCCTACCTTTTCATGAGGCACCAATTCGGGCAGACCGCCCACATTGGTCACTATCATAGGTTTCTCAAAATGGTAGGCCACCTGGGTAATGCCGCTTTGCGTGGCGTTACGGTAGGGCTGCACAACTAAGCTTGCTGCACTGAAATAATATTTCACCTTGCTGTCAGGGATGAAATCAGTGAACAGCAACACGCGGTCATGCAAATTATTCTGTTTGATGAGCTCATCATACTGTTTCCTATCCTCATAAAATTCTCCGGCCACTATCAGTTTGATGTCCGAGTTTGCAAAGCGGTCATCAGCCATAGCGTTTAACAAAATGTCCAGCCCTTTGTAACGGCGTATAAAACCAAAGAACAGGAGGTATTTATTTGACGACGGAATGTTCAGTTCCCGGCAGGCTTCCTCTTTCGGGACAGCATTACCGAAATTGTCGTATAAAGGGTGAGAGAGAAAGGTTACCGGTTTTGTCGTCATCGCCTGCAGGTCGGTCTTCACCTTTTCGCTCATCGTAACGAACGAATCGATGGTTTTCAGGAAATACCTGGTGAATTGTTTGTCACCGTGACGTTTTTCATGAGGTATCGCATTGTCGGCAATACACAACACATGGGTGTTCTTATTTTTTTTAACGCGGCGAAGCATAGTGCCTAAGGCGGGTCCCATAAAAGGCAGCCAGAAACGAACTATGACGAGGTCGTACCGCTCACTGCGCATCCTGTTGCCGACAGAGAGCCAGTTGAAAGGATTCACTGAATTAATGGCTGTGCGGATACGGAGGCCTTCAGGCGCCGGCTCGTCGGTATATTGTGTGGTGCCCGGAAACAGGAATGAAGGGTATTGCAGGGAATATGACCAGATGGTAACATCATGCCCCATCGATATTAATTCCTTCGCCAACCGCTGGTTATATGTTGCCAATCCGCCACGCAAGGGATGCGCTGGACCTACAATAGCGATTTTCATGATATTCTCGTTTTAAAATCCGTCTGCACCTTTTGGTAATCTTCAGGGACGCCGATGTCAATAAAATAGCTGCTGCTGACAAACCCGAAGAACTTATGTTCCGAAACATATCGCCCGAGATAGTCGGTTTCAAAGGAAAATTTCTCCGGCAGCGCTCTTTGTAAAAATCTTTTTCGATCGATGGCATACACTCCACCATTAATAAGCCCGTCTTCACAATGCCGCTTTTCTTCAAACGATGATATCGTTGCGCTTTCATCGATGATCACAGAGCCGTACCTGCTGAACTGCTGCATTGGTTTTAGCGCCAGTGTCGTTTCTGCCTTGTGCGAAACGTGAAATTCAAGCGCGTTCACGAGGTTCACTTCAAACATGGTATCTCCGTTAACAACAAAAACATGCTCTTCCGTGGCAGCTTTCAGTGCAAGCTGTATGCCCCCGCCCGTACCCAGTGGTTCGTTTTCAATTACGTGTGCAACATCAAAACCAAAATCGCGTGTACGCAGCCAGTCGGTAATAACATCATGTTTATAACCAAGCGACAATACAACGCGC
The DNA here is from genome assembly GCA_946887085.1 of uncultured Sphingobacteriales bacterium. The sequence continues at coordinate 2,668 of CAMPKG010000153.1, read as the reverse complement.
GTTACCTGCTGAGCCTGCAGGTATTCCAGGAGATATTGCAAAAAAGGTTTGCCATTCACCTCAGCCATACACTTCGGAAGGTCGCCGATGGTGTTTCTGAGCCTGGTGCCCAAACCTCCTGCTAAAACAATACATTCCATATGCTAGATACTCCAGGTTGATAATCCCCGGTCGGTAAACTGGTAAGAACGAAAATCTCCGCCGAATCCGCTGAGTGCATCCTGAACTGAATAGCGGGTATTGCCGGGACAATAGAATGTCATGAAGCCACCACCGCCCGCCCCCGAGATCTTACCCCCGGTTGCGCCGGCTTTCAACGCAGCTTCGTAAATATCGTCCATCCTTGAACTGGAAATGCCCTGTGCCGTTTGTTTTTTATACCTGAAGCCATAGTCAAGGATCGACCCGATCTCGTGAACCTTGCCCTTCAGCAGAGCTTCCTTCATCATTTGCGCCTGTTCTTTCAGGTGATGCATGGCCTCGATCGACTGCTGGTTTTTATCCGTCACATATTTGCTCTGCGCCTCGATGATGGTGGAAGACAGCCTGCTGGTGGCAGTAAAATAAAGAAGCAGGTTATTCTCCAGTTCATAGAGGTATTGAGGTTTGATACGCAGCGGGTTGACGATGACATTGTCCTGTCCGTAAAACTCCATGAAGTTCACCCCGCCGAATGTAGCAGCATACTGGTCCTGTTTGCCACCGGCCATTGCCAGTTCCACCCTCTCTATGTTATAGCTAAGGTGTGCGATGTCATATTCGCCGAGGGGCAGGCGCAGCCATTCGGCAAAAGCGCCCAGGATAGCCACCATCAGTGTTGAAGAAGTGCCGAGGCCGGAGCCCGCGGGTGCATCTACGAAGGTGGTGAGCTTGAAACCTGAGGGTATCTTGCCATAGTCGCGAACAATGCGGTTGTACACGCCGGTAGCCAGGTCCAGCTTGCCGTCTATGGGCAGGTTGTCGGCCATGTCGTACTGCACGCGTTCGTTCCTGTCTATTGCTTCGAGGATCACCACCGGCTCCTGCAGCAGTTCTATGGTTGCGTAGGCGTATAAGGAAATAGTTGCGTTAAGTATGGCTCCGCCATACAGATCGCAATAAGGGCTTACATCAGTTCCGCCGCCGGCGAGGCCTATGCGCAGCGGTGCTTTACTACGGTAGATCATTTATCAGGGTATAAAACGCAGCTAAAATACAAGTTATTATTGCTTGGCAGCATTCCGGGCTTCTTTGTTTTCGCGCAGGTAATGAAGCCATACGAACACTACAATGCCTGTTATGCCCCCGATGCTGTCAGCAAGGGTATCCATATTATCCTGCGTTCGCCCTGTTACAAAATGCCCTTGTATGTATTCTACCAGCCAGCCAAGGAAGACGGTAATAGTAAACAGGATCAAAAGGAAACTCAGATTACGCGTGGGCACCGCGCACAGCCAGAGAAAGCTGAATACGCCAAAAAGTATCACATGGGCCCATTTGTCCGCCAGCGGTATCTGCACGTCGGGCAGCTCATCGCCGGGCAAAAGGCATAAAATAAAAATGAGCAAGGTCCAGGCCACTGCCAGCCACCTTGCTCTATTTTTATATCGAGAGTCTTTCGAGAATATGCTGCTCATGCTTATTCGCCCACCAGCTCGCGGTAAGCCGCTGCATCCATCAGGCCTTCGGTATCTGAGGGGTTTGCCAGTGTCATTTTTATCATCCAACCCTTACCGTAAGGATCCTGGTTAACATATTCAGGGTTACCTTCCAGCTCGGCGTTCACTTCGTTTACGGTACCGGCAACAGGCAGATACAGGTCAGACACGGTTTTTACAGCTTCCACAGTACCAAAAATATCGTTAGCGCCCAGCTCTTTGCCGGTTGCGTTGATATCGACGAAAACGATGTCTCCCAGCTCACGCTGTGCGAACTCTGTAATGCCAACGGTAGCTGTATTGCCTTCGATCTTGATCCACTCGTGGTCTTTGGTGTACTTCAGTGTATCGGGGAATTGCATAGAATGATTTTGAGGCGGTAAAAATAATAGAAAAAACCGGTTGCCGTATTCCGGGCGAAAATTTATATCCGGTCGGCCGGATGGTTATTGCGCACGGGTCCTGAGGCGCAGGGCTTCCCTGCTATAGGCTAAATAGATAAAAATTATCATTTGTAAAGGCCTTTTTGCTATATTTACCGACTGTTAATATTGTATCTGTTTTTATTTGCGCTCAAACAATCGATCCTAACTTAAAAAGCATAAAAATGTCTATCCTTTCCCTGCGGCTCTGCCGCAATTTCAGCAGCATTTTTGTTTTGTTATCAGCACTGCTGACAGGCCCCCAGGTTTCTTACGCACAGTTTGCTACCGCGGCCGCCTATCCATTCACTCCCTCGCAGAAAACATTCAATTACCTGGCGAGCGGAACATCTGTCAACTTCCCTTCATGGGACGATAACTTTGTGTCCAATATTCCCATCGGGTTCACATTCAATTTTTGCAATGTGCCCTATACCACGGTAACAGCTCACACTAATGGATACATGTGTTTTGGCAACAACACTTCCGTATCCTTAAGTCCTGGCACTGGTTCGCTGGGAAGTATTGCGCCTGCTATGATCGCTTTCTGGCACGATGCTTCCGGCGACGTTAACACTAGCGGTGCCTCAACACCAGTTAAATATATTA
>CAMPKG010000152.1 GCA_946887085.1 uncultured Sphingobacteriales bacterium | reverse complement strand
GCACTATATATATCAGTGATGTTGAGGGTACGGGCGCGTAACTAAATGACACCTATACCTCACCACAAATCGCGGGCCTGCTTTGTGCCTTGCTGTGACGTAGTATGCTAATCATGCTCCACCTCTACTTCAAAATCATGCATCACATTGCAGCCGTCTATCAGCTTACCGGCAAATTCAAACAGCTTCACGCCGCTGGCTTGTGGCGGATGTGCCGTGATCTGGAAGGTTAGGCTGGTGGCCGTGCAGGCTATGTTGCCAAACGTAAAATTTGAAAAGCTGACATTGCCCGCAACGGATGACGGTACATTTTGCTGGGTGCAAAGCAGGGTGAACCAGTTAGTGCAGGGCACAGACTGCGTGATGGGGATGGTGATATCAAAAACATATTTGCCGTTTCCGTTCACATGGTTGAATGCCGCAGTTACAGTGCCTAATACCACGGGCACACAAGGCTCCGGCACTATCTCCGGTATCTCTTCACTGAAGCAGGCGCGCTGGTTGCCATTGCAGTTGTTGGCGATGATCTGCAGGTGTTGGTTCTTATTCAGCGTCTGTATCTTCAATGGCGGAGTTGGCAAGCTTGGATAGTTCACCACATTGCCGTTGCACACTATTATCCAGCCGCAGGCAGGGTTACCGGATGGTGGTGTATAACTGATCTCCATATAGTAGAGGCTGCCGCTCTGTACTATCTCCGCGGTAAAGGTGATGCAGGCAAAAGGCGTAACCACCTGGAACTTTTTATACGTAGGCGGGCATTCGCTGCTGTCTGCGTTCACAATGATCGCCTCCAGCTCGTAATACCCATCAGCCAGGCCGGTGAGGGTGAAGGTAGCATTGGTCTCGGTCTGGTAACTGCTCCAGGCGCCGGCAGGTAGCAAGCGGTAGCGCACCTTGAATGTTTTACCCGCGGTGAGCGTAGGTGTATTGATGGTGATATTAACGTCGGGCATGGTGAAAATGTAAAATGTAAAAGCTGTTTTCGATGTATTGATGTGATTTGATGAAATCAGTGTTGGTTTTGATATAGTGACCTTGTCAGAATTTTACTCCCGTTTCCCTGTAAGAAGATTGATTTTGACTAGAATTGACTAGATTTTCTGATGAAATTATTTTCTACGTTAACTGATATTATCATAGTCGAGATCCGTTGACAAGAATTGACAAGGTTTGACAAGGTTTGACAAGGTTTTTTTGAAAATTATTTTACGGGGTCAACGTTGTGTCCACCACAATACTCGTCCACGAGCTTTGCAGAGCATCACAGCATTTGCGTTTGATGCGTACATCATAATCGCTGTCATCCTGCAGGTTGGTGAGCACAATGGGTGTGGTTATCGGGTCAGGGAACACGCGGGTATAATCCGTTGCACCTGTTAGCTTGTATTCTACCACAAAGCCTTCGGCGCAGTGGTCGTTATAATCGTCGATGGGGATGGTTGCTGTTCTCATGTTAATTGATGTTATAAGTGAGGTTATTGAGTTCGATAATCGAGCCCGATGGGTCGGAACTTGTTGCAGGACCATAGAAGCGGATAAGGCCGTTTGCACTGATGATAAGCGTAGTACCAGGGGTCATGCTGCTGTTGTGTTCCGTCAGCAGAGCGTGCGTAGCGGGGCGGCCTTCCGCACCGATAACGGCTACCAGGTCGCCGCCTATAATTACCGGCTCTCCGGGCGCAGATGGGTCTTCAGGCAATTCGGGGTTACTTACATGCAGCGTCATTGTCACCTGTCCGTTGTAAACGCCTGCCTCAGTGTCCGGCTCGATAATCTCCCAATCGCTATAACCGGCAAAAGGAATATCATCACCGCTCATTGTTGCTATTACGACATCGCCCAGATCAGGCGCTGCGCATACCTGGTCGCCGATCACAACGTCGTCCATTACCACGATCGGTTTGACGCAAGTGTTACTGTAAAGCGTACATATCTCTTCCAGTGATCCGAATGTTGTGCCGTAGACCCTATTGCTCCTGTTAGCATTGTCGAAATAAAACGACGTGGGTATATATGCCGAGCCTGAAACGCTGAAGGCTTTGTACACGTTACAGCCCAGCGAGCTGACGTCTATATCACTCACTGCCGACATGCCGTTGAGATTGCGGAAATAGTTGAGCAGCTCATCATAGTCGCTTGCTACAAACTGCTTGCTCTCGTTGTAGAATCCCATTCCCGCATATTCGCCCGGTATCACGAACATCATCATGGCGCCATCGTAATTCTGTTCTTCTTCACAATCACCCACACAGCCAAACACCTGCCGGACGGTACAATCGTTCAGAAAGGTTTCAAGCTTGAATATCTCCAGGCAGTTGTGCAATTGAGCGAACGGAGTGCCTCCGTTAAATTCATAGCGCACGTCTTCTACATAAATTTCCGTAGAGTGCAGCTGTGCTTCTATTTCCTGCATTTTCCATGTGGGGAAATACTCATATCCTTCCAGCAGGTATACAGCGGTGCTTTCTACCCTTTGCAGGCGGCAGTTAAAACTATACTCGCGTTTTACTTCCCGCGGGCGGCGAACGATACGGCCACGCAAATTGGTAACTACCTGGTGGGTGAATGTTGCTGAGCCGCTTAACACATCCTTCGGTTTACCATAAAATATGCCGGTGAATTTATCATAGCAATCAAACTTTGTGCGCAGGGTTATCAGCTTGTCGCCACATTCGGTGATCTTGGGATTGGACGGAGATGTGATCGGGTTTTCAGTGAGTGTACCACCGTTACCCGTTGGTCCGGTACCTATCATACCGGCCTGTAAAATATCTATATCACGTGCCAGGTCGCAGCAGCTCGATTGGCAATAACGTTCGGTGTACTTATCAAACACCACAGTGCTTCCATCCATTACCGTCACATGCAGTATATAACAGGCGTGCGTACACATCGATACGGCAAATGCTTTCAGCCTTGCATTGAAAAAATGCTGACCAGTAAAACTGTTCTTAGCAAAATAGTATTCGAAATAGCTGGTAACAGTTTCAAACACGACCGTGCCGTCTGCCTTTATTATTTCAATAACGATTGTATAGCTACCGCTGCCCGCATTGAAAGCTCCCTGCAACGTGAGGTCAGCCGGGTATGCGATGATATCGCAATAACAGGGTACGCCTTTAGGCTGGTTATAATATTGCAGCTGGTTGATATTGTCTATCCAGATCATTGGTAATATGGTTGATTAGGTTAAGCCCTAAATCCCTAAAGGGACTTTCGGAAATTTAATATGTTCCCCTTCGGGGGGCCGGGGGTTAAAGCGTTCCTTTTATCTGTATGTACTGCCCTGTTTCGTTCTTTGTATCATAGCTCACTTCTATTTCCTTTATTTTGCCGTCGGTGTAATACTTTCCGGGAAGCAGTACTTTCTGACCCAGTGTCACATTGGTACCGTCTCCTAATACGCCAAGGGTTTTCAAAGTATCGCAACACAACTCCATGCGTGCGGTAAAATTCATATTCATAGAAGGACTACGCAGGGGATCATCTATCCAGTGAAACCAATCCCACATCGTGTCTTCGAAGCCGGGCTCGAAATACATGTAGTAGTTCATGAGCATCGCCGGTTTCTTTATTTCCCGCACACCGGCAAAATCAGTGATGGTATAAAAACCCTCGTGAAACGGCGGGAAGGTCAGGTTCTGCCCGCGTACATGTGTTTCAGGTGAATGTTTAACATGCCAGGTATTCCCGGCGAGCGTTTGAGGATTGAGAAAACCGCCCCACTCAGGTTGTACATAAGTTACCGATGATCCATAACGCGTGTTGCCGTTGGGCGGCGGCATCGGCGGACCATACTGCGGGGCTATCGGCCATGCCGAGTATGGACGTACAGCTTTCGCATTATCATAACTTGCTCCATCCCATATGAGCACTTTGGGCAGCGAGCAGGTCTCCTCCGTCAGCAGCAAACCATAATCTGAGTATTTAATAAAATGAGGCGCGATAAAATCAAAAAACAAGCCTGCCAGAAATGGTGTGAGAAAACTTCCGTTCACCACCACCTGCATGGCATCATACACATAATCTTCGCTGGCGCCATCCAGCCTGAATTTAGTTGCGCCAAACGGTGCGAGCTTATTCTGTCTTCCTTCATAGTTGGGGTTCTGCTCTCCATCACCATATGACATCAACGTGTTCATGTGCTTCCGCGCTTCATTACCACAACTATCTCCCGCGTCACCCGAATAAAGCCCGTCGGCATAGGCCGGATACTTCACTTCATTCCATTCAAAGCAGATACCCTCCAGTAATTTTTGCCGGTCGGCACCGTTAGCCGACAGGTCTAGCACATAACTTCCATCAACAAAATAATCCTTGCGCTGGAAATAGAGCTTGTTGTTCAGTATACGCCACTCAGCATTGTACAGTGTCTTCAGTTCATCAAGAAACTCATCGAGCGAACGTAAAGGCGCATTATCGGGAATGTAGTAGTCGGATGTATTGGGTGGTGCATTAAAAACGGCTGCGGATCGGAAGCGGCGTATGCCCCGCTGCACCGGTGCATGGAGATAGCAGGCATTGTAGTGGTGATTCTTCGTCCATATAAGGCCGCGTGCCGAGGTTTCCACATGCATATATTCAGCAAAGAAGATCGGTGCAGTAACCGGCAGCGAATCTGTATCGATGTTGCATTTCTTACAGACATTATAAATATAATCGCGTATCAAAGGAGCCGGATGTTCGCGCCCGCATCCTGCGCCTTCTACAAAAAACTGTGCAAAGCCATCCATCAGGTCTTGTGGATCTATGGGCTTGGGTATGTTCCAGTTTTTACCTATCCCTATACTTTGCAGTCCTTGCACTATCAGGTTGAGCAAACCCAGGATGGGATTTATGATAAGTACGATGGTGGTGATGATAAGTGTATAAAATATAACGCCGGTTATAGACATCAGCCACCAGGAGATCACCAGTTGTCCATTGGGACGCTGTTCATTGCAATAGCTAAAGCGGGGGTGTTTCTTGCCATTCAATGGCCGCGTATAAAACCACCCAAGGTGATTGTCTGCAATAACTGTTTGTTTGATGCAGGTCAGCGCTTCATCTTTCTGTTTCAGCGATATCTCAAAAATGCACACCTCGCCCTCGCACCATTTCAGGTCGGCTGATGTAAACACAAATTGCTCGTAGTATCCGTCTTTACAACCCGGTTGCTCAATTTTCACTTTTACACTATTCAGCGTTGCAGACACATCGTCGATCAGCCAATTTCTTATCAGCCTGTATGTCTCTCCCTCAAAGCTGAGCACACCCGATGCTACTTTTTTTGAATTGAACATGCCTGGTGTTTGTACACCGGTACTGTCCCTGTCGTTGGTCCACGTAAGTTTCAATTTGTGCAGGTCTGAAACATCGTGAGTAACGTCTATGTCATTAGTATAATTAGGCCATAGCGTTTTAGGTGGCAGCGGCCCCATGGCAATTTTTAATGACTGCGGGTCGTTGCCGTCGTAGTGTATTTGCTGGTTGTTGACGTTGAGCTGCTGCGCTTGTTGTATCAGTAGTCTGAGTTCCATGGTGATCTAGTCGTAAGTCTATTTGAAACGGTTTTGATCTTTTCGGATAGCTCTCTGCGTAAGCAAGCCTACGCCGTGCTCGTTAAAGAAAACGTCCTGTTTGAATTGATTATCCCTCACTGCCTCTATAACGCCATCCAGTTTCTTTTCAAGGCTTTTAAGATTGTCTTTCGAGGCAAAACCTGTTTGCTGAAAATTTAAAGAAGGTACGGCCGAAATCAATTTTGCATCCAGCATCCTGAATTCCGCTCCCTTGTTGATGGCCTCTAAAATGCTGTGATTGGCTGCAGTACCTTTTGCCGTAATGACACTTTCTCCCGACGAGATGCGCACCCAATTGGCATCTTCTCTCGGCCCGCCTTTGCCCCTAAAACCCACCACCCCATCGGCAAAAGCTTGCGCTGTGCTCTCACGCGTGGCGGCAGAGATCGCCGCATAGCCGGCGATAATAGCCGCAATGACCGCAGGCACCACTGCAATGGCCCCGGGACCAGTTTCGCCGGCTGCCTGGGCTACGGCAAGCACTGCATTGGATACGGCGAGTGCGGCGTTTATGATTTGCTGCCTGCGTGCAAATTCCTCGCGCTGCTTTTGTGCTTTGTCCAGTCGTTCCTGTTCTATTTTCAGTACTTCCGTATTTCCTTTTTCTGCGAGCTTTGTTGCAGCCTCTACTCTTTTTTGCCTGATGGCTATTTCCGCGTCCAGCGCTTTTATTTGTGCATCGTATATAGTTTGAAAGGCTTGCACTGCCGCATTGACGAGTGATTGATAGGCTGCGATCGATTTTTGTATCTCTTCGCGGCGGCGTTCTTCGCCATCCTGCGTCTCAGCAGTTTTGCCGAATAGAAATTTTTCTGTTTTGGAAGGGATACGCGTCTTAGAAACGGTCAACTCCGGCGATGAGGATGACGCAACGGCAGCGACAGTTTCCTGTTGAAGAGCGCTATCCCACATTGCATGATCGCGTCTAATGCCACCTACATGATCTCCTTCAAGAGACCTCACCAGTAGTTGAATAAGGGTGTCATCTACTACGATCTGTACAGGGCCTTTTGTTTCTGTGGTACGCTCCTTTTTAATCCGAACAGAAGGTTTCGAAGCGTTTTTTGTATCGTCGTCTTCAGGTCTGTAAAAATTTACAGCTGCCGTTATCTTCGACACTTTTTTGAACGTATTTTCAGCTACCTGTATGCGATCCTCAGTAGCCCGCAGTGTATTAGTGCTCTTTTCATATGCCTTTAACGCACTGTTATAACTTAATTCTGCCGCTCTTAATAACTCATTGCGTCTACCATCGCCAATAAACTCCGGCGACCGGTTCTTCTTTGCAATTTCCAGATCCTTCCTAGCTTTCGCCAGACTTGCTTCGGCTTTTTTTTGTTCTGCCAGCTCCTTCATTCTTTGTTCCTGCGCTGCCACGAGCGTGTCTTTTACAATACCTTCCGTTGCTTTTGCTCTTTCTACATTATCAACCTTTTGATAGAAATCGCCTGTTCGGCCGGCCAGGAAATCGCTTATAGTAAGACCTTTCGCATAAAAACTATATTGTTGTTGCAATTGTTGAACGGCAGCTTTCCTGATGGCGATATCAATACTTTTGTCTTCTACAACAGATCGTATCCCGAGTAGGTCAGTGCTTTTGTTGTTGTATTGCTTCCTTGCATTTTCAGTAGAATCTTTGAGCGCCTTATTATACCGCTCTTGCTCTTCAGCCGCTATCCTGGTTTCCTCGCTTACCGAAAATATCTCGTCGGCAAGCGATGTGAACAGCGTAACAGCCAATGGTGCTAACCCAGAAAACGACACTAGCTTATTGGCTATCCCCCCAAGGCTCGTAGCCGCTCCGCCGCCTTCGGTCTTTACCTTGTAGAGGCGATCGTGTAAGGGAGCTAACCATTTAGCTACTGCGTCCTCAAGATTTGCCTCACCCCCAAGGCTGCGCGCAAATCCGCGAAAAAACTCAGAAGCGATCCCTTTGGCGCGGTTAAAACTGCTTTCCATTTGCCTGGTGGCACTATCAACCTTTCGCGCTAATTCACTTATAGCCGCGCTGTCGCGTACGGTATTTAACTCCTGCCTGTAGCGTGCCAGAACTGTATTGAGGGTCTCTATCTTTTGTATTTGTAACTGTATCGCCGTCGTTGCATTTTGTAATGCGGTGTCGTTTACCTCATAATTGATGCGATGTACAATTTCTACTATATCCGCCATGGAGATAACAAGTGTTTAATTGTATAGGCACTTGCAGGCGGCTGTTTAACCTGGTACGTAGATTAAAAGGAACGTCTTCCTTGAATATCAATTACAAAACAAAATTAGTACAATTGCTATAATTAATCAAATTTTATTTCCGGCATAAAAAATATATATTTATGTAACTTCGATAAAATATCAAAACCAGCAGATCATGAAATCATTGCTACTGTCTTTGCTTGTTTTTTGCACCATCAACGCCGGAGCACAACATACGGATGCAAA